>JBDUAH010000098.1:0-8191 GCA_040004745.1 Chthoniobacterales bacterium
TGGATACGAACGCTGATCCGGAGCTGATTGATTACCCGATCGCGGGGAACGACGATGCGATCCGCGCGATCCGCGTGGTCTTGCAGAAGCTGGTGGACTCGATCGTTTCCGCGAGCGGCGAAGCGCGCGTGCGCGAGCAAGTGGAGATGGCGGGCGTGTCCGCCTAGCCGTCTGCTCTCCTTGCAGTAACTTTTTTTCCCACGCCTCCAAGACGAGGCGCTGGGCGCAGCATTTACCTTTTTATTTCTTATGGCCGATATCGATCCGAAACTTGTGAAGCAGCTTCGCGAGAAAACCAACGCGGGCATGATGGATTGCAAACGTGCCCTCACGGAATCCGGCGGCGATTTAGAGAAGGCTGAGGCCTTGCTGCGGACCAAAGGTATTGCCAGCGCCGGAACGAAGGCGTCGCGTGCGACCAAGGAAGGCATCGTGGCTTCCTACATTCATCTGCAAGGCAAGGTGGGCGTGCTGGTGGAAGTGAATTGCGAAACGGATTTCGTGGCGAAGAACGAGGGCTTCCGCACTTTCGTGAAGGACATCACGCTGCACATCGCGGCGGCGAGCCCGACCTGCGTCACGCGCGAGGAAGTGCCGGCGGATTTGATCTTGAAGGAGAAGGCGATCTACGAAGGCCAGGTGGTCGGGAAACCGGAAGCGGTGCAGGCGAAGATCGTGGCGGGAAAGCTCGATAAATTTTACACGACGGTTTGCTTGATGGAGCAGGCGTTCATCAAGAATCCGGATCAGACGATCAAGGAATTTGTGGCGAGCAAGATTTCGGAACTGGGTGAGAACATCGTGATCCGCCGGTTCACTCGTTATTCTGTGGGCGAGGCGCTCACGACTGATGTCGAGACGCCGGCGGCCGGTGAAGAAGAAGCGGCGAGCTAACCGCTTTTTCGTCGAGCGCGCTTTCTGCGCGGGAATTCGGTGTTTGGCTTCCAACTTTGGGAAGCAGAGCGCTTTTTCTTTCTGCATCCACGCACGCACGCGCGTCCGTTTCTACCTTGGCGCGCTTCCGCGCCGAACCGGAGGGCGCTTAGCGTCGTTCTGGCTTTCACATTTAAACACCAAGGGAACTACAGATGAAAATCGAATCACTACGGACATTATTGGAAGAAGAATTGAAGGACATTTACAGCGCCGAAAAGCAACTGACGAAAGCGCTGCCGAAGATGGCGAAGAAGGCGACGTCGCCCAAACTGCAGGCCGCGTTCCGCGAGCATCTGAATGTCACCGAAGGTCACGTCGACCGGCTGGAACAGGTTTTCCAATTGCTCGGCAAGCCGGCGAAAGCCAAGACCTGCATGGCGATGAAAGGCTTGCTCGAAGAGGGCAAGGAGATCATGGAGGAAGACATGGATGACGCAGTGATGGATGCCGGTCTCATCGCGGCCGCGCAGAAGGTGGAGCATTACGAGATCGCGAGCTACGGCACGGTTCGCACCTGGGCGAAGCGTTGCGGCGAAGAGAGGGCCGCGAAGCTCCTGCAGCAGACGCTGGATGAGGAAGGCGATGCCGATAAAGCGCTGACGCAATTGGCGGAAAGCATGGTCAACCCGGAAGCGAACGACGGGGACGGTGATTATTCAGCTGCGAAGAAATCATCGGCAAAGAAGGCCGCCAGCAAGCGTCGCTAGACCGGTTTAACACTCGAAGCGCCATCGTGGTCCGCGTGACCACGGTGGCGCTTTCGTGCCGGGGTGTCGCCCTGCTTCGTGCGCGGGAGCGGCGCCGTCAGAGACGATTATGATACCCGCCACGTTGAGCAGAAAAGTGCCGGCTAAACAAAAATTTGGCCCCACGACGGGCGGATTTTTTTAGAAGCCTGGAGCACGGCGACATTGCGCTTGTTGCTCACGCGGTCGCGTCAATAGTGAGTCAATGAAAATGAAGGTAATCGTGCGACCGAAAGCGGCTGTCCTGGATCCGCAGGGAGCGGCTGTGCGGGAAGCGATGCAACACCTCGGCATGCCTGAAGTGCGTGAGGTGCGGATCGGGCGCTACCTCGAGATCGAGCTGGAGTCGGGCGGCGCGGATACGGAGGAGCGGTTGCATACGCTCTGTCGGGATCTGCTTTCGAATCCGGTGATCGAAGATTACGAAATGCAGAAAGATGGAGCGTTGAATTGATGAAGGCGCTGCGCTATTTCTTTTGCATTATCCTGCCACCGGTGGCGGTGTTGATGACCGGGCGGATCGGGAGTTTCGTTCTTAGCCTACTCCTGACTTTGCTCGGCTGGATTCCCGGAATCATCCATGCCTGCCTGGTGGTGAATGATTATCACGAAGAACAACGCGCAGCGCGCTATGCCGGGACTCGTTAGGCTAATGAAATTTGCCGTCATTCAGTTTCCAGGATCGAATTGCGATCAGGATTGCCTGGCCGCGCTCCGCGGGCTGGAGGGAGCGGAGGCGGACTACATTTGGCACAAGGAAACGTCGCTGGAGGGCTTCGACGCCATCGTGTTGCCGGGCGGATTTTCCTATGGCGATTATTTGCGTTGCGGGGCGATCGCGCGCTTTTCGCCGATTATGGCCGCGGTGCTGGAGAAGGCGCGGGCGGGGATGCTGGTGATCGGGATTTGCAACGGCTTTCAGATTTTGTGCGAGTCCGGCTTGCTGCCGGGCGCTTTGGTGCGGAATCGATCGCTGCGGTTCGTCTGCGACATGGTGACGACGCGGGTGGAGGTGGCGAGTTCACCGTTTACGATCGGCGCTCCGGAGGGGACGCTGCTGCGGATGCCGGTGGCGCACGGTGAAGGATGCTTTTTCGCGGAGAAGGAAACGCTGCGCGAACTGAATGAGAATCGGCAGGTCGTGCTGCGCTATGCGGATGCGAGCGGGGAGATCGTGCCGGCCGCGAGTCCCAATGGCTCGCTGGAAAACATCGCCGGCATCTGCAATCGCGAACGCAATGTCTTTGGCCTGATGCCGCATCCCGATCGCGCCTGTGAAGAGCGCCTCGGGAGCGCGGATGGCGCAGTGATTTTTCGCTCGATGATGCAGGCCGTGGACGACCAGCACGCGCGGGCGGCGTAACGAGCGCTTTTGTGAGCGTGTTCCTTACCGGCACCGATACGGGCGTTGGGAAAACCTACACCGCGGTGCATCTCTTGCGGTTACTGCGGGCGACCGGGCTGCGCTGTGCCGGGATGAAGCCGATCTGCTGCGGCGACCGGGAGGATGCTGAATTACTTCTGGAGGCGAGCAGCGAGGGCTTGAGCATCGACGAGGTGAATCCGATTTGGCTCAAGACTCCGGCGGCGCCTTTGACGGCGTCGCGGATCGAAGAGGCTCGGATCGAGACGCCGCGTCTGCTGTCGGGGCTGGCCGATCTGAAGAAGCGCTACGATTTTGTCGTGGTCGAGGGGGTGGGCGGTTGGCTGGTTCCCATCAGCGAGAACTACTTTGTGGCCGATCTCGCGGTGGAAATGAATTTGCCGGTGATGGTGGTGGCCATGAATCGGCTTGGTTGCCTAAACCATACTTTGCTCACGGTCCGGAGCGTGGAGGCGCACGGCCTGGACTGCGGGGGAATCCTCTTGAATTCGCCAAAGGGAATGGAAGCAGACATCGCGGTCGAGACGAATAGTGAGATTCTCGAGATTACGTCTGGCGTGCCGATTCTGCCGGGTTTGAACGCGGATTTGTCGAGTGTGCCGGCAAATTTGCGTCAGTGTTTGGGGTTGTCACGGAATCGGGACTAACGTCACTCTACTGACAAAAGTGTAACGATTGTTGACAGTTTTTCGGCCGCATTTTGGCCGTTGCTTAGGTGAAACCGCAACGGCATATCCATTGCTAAATTATGAGGCTCAACAACAACACACCTCAAAACCCATGCTCCTACAAAAAACATTGCACATGAGTCAGTCGGTCGCGGAATGTAAAAACCGGCTGTCCTCCATTCAATCGTATCGCCGTCAGTTTGTCATGGTGACCAAGGCGACAGTGACCTCCTCCAAGACCGTCGATTTTAGTTTCCGCGGTCCGCTGGGATTCCAAGCTCGGACGATATTGGTGGCAGCGGAGAGTGGCTCGCCCGATCAATTCGCCTTCAAATCCACCGGCGGAAATATCGAATTGATGGGCTTGATCGATTTCGCAGAGGTCCGTCCGAACTGCACCGAAGTGACGTTTGCGGTACATTACGAGATCCAAAACAAGCTCTTCGCCTGGTTGGATCGCCGCTTCAATTTTATCGACGCTTTCGTGAACTCTGAGATGCGCACCCTTCGCGCGCATTTCGAGGGAATCGGGACTCCCGTGGCGGACCGCCCGATGGCAGTCCCGATGTTCGAGACGGCGACCGCGTAGTCAGAAAAAATCCATTGGTTTGGACAGAGCGCGACGTTGTTAGGGCGTCGCGCTCTTTTTCTGTGCGGGAGTTATCCGATCTTAACCGCGCGAGTCTTGTCGAGGCGCATCGTTTGCGTGGGAGTCAGCGTCAGGATGGCCGTCGGGTCGGAAAGCTTCGCGCCATCCAACTGCACACTGCCCTGCTCGATCAGACGCCGGGCTTCCGTACGGGACTTGGTGAGGGCGAAGGCGTGGGCGTATGCCGCGACGACGATAGAGACTGCGTCACCCGATTGAGCCGGAAAAATTGGCAAGTCTGCGTCGGATAAGCGTTTTTCGCTAAAGCGCGAGTTCCAATCCTCCATCACCTTTTCCGCAGCCGCGGCCGAGTGGTACGTCCTAACGATTTCCGCTCCGAGCTGCTTTTTCGCTTCCAGCGGATGCATCTCCGCGGGGAGAGAGCGTGCGAGGAGCAATTTGTAGTAGCGCGCCATGAGCTCATCGGAAATGCTCATGATCTTCCCGAACATCTCAGACGCGGGCTCGCTGACGCCGATGTAATTCCCGAGGCTCTTGCTCATCTTCTTCACGCCATCGAGTCCTTCAAGGATCGGCAAAACGAACACGACCTGTGCGGGCTGGCCTTCCTGTTTTTGCAGATCGCGTCCGACCAGAATATTGAAAAGCTGATCTGTGCCGCCGAGTTCCACGTCCGCTTCCACCATCACGGAGTCCCAACCCTGCATGATCGGGTATTGAATTTCGTGCGCGTGGATCGGCTGCTGTTGATCGATGCGCGATCGGAAATCCTCCCGCTGCAGCATCTGCTGCAAGGTGACGAGGCTGTTTAAGCGAATCACTTCGCCAAACGACATCTTCGCAAACCATTCGCCGTTGTAGACGACGCGAGTGCGAGCGGGATCGAGCACTTTGAAGGCCTGTTCGCGATACGTCTCCGCGTTCGCCAAAACCTGCTCGCGCGAAAGTTGTGGCCTCGTGGCGGAACGTCCACTCGGGTCGCCGATCATGGCAGTATAATCGCCGATGATTAGAATGGCTTCGTGCCCGAGGTCCTGAAATTGCCGGAGTTTCCGGAACGCGATCGTGTGCCCGAGATGGAGGTCAGGGCTGGTGGGGTCAGCGCCCAGCTTGATGCGTAACGGACGACCGAGCGCCAGCTTCTCCATCAGCTCTTTCTCGCTGATGATTTGTGCGGCGCCTCGCCGGAGCTGCGCCAGTGCGTCGTTCGGATCGATCACGTGTTGCGAGGGCGGATCGAGCGGGGCTACTTGTTCTTGTTCAGGAGCTCGCGCACTTGATCAATCGTGAGCGGACTGTCCTGCTGGCTGAGCGCCTTCTGGCTCTTGCCCTGGACGAGGAACGGCTTGTTCGCCTCCGAGTATTCGGAAACCGGATACGTTTCGCTGCTGGTGTGCGCAGGCCGAGCGCTGGCATAAGCCGAAGCGTTCCCGGGGATTTGCGGGAGCGCGATTTTTCCACGGGTCGTTAGACTGGCTTTCTTGTCGCCTGCGCGGGAAGAGCGTGTACCGAAGATTTTGGTCAGGAAATCTCGAGCGCCTTGAAATTTCTTCTCCTTCGGACGTTCCGCCACGTAGAAAGACTTCGTTGGGGCCGTTTTCGTTTGGGCGTTACCCCCGATGGTAAATTTTTTATCCTGCGCGCTATTCTGCAGAGTCATATCCGGCTCCAGCAATCGATCGATCAACTTCTTCTCCTGCACCTGGGCGCGACTGGAACAGACCCCCAGCACTAGAACCAAGATGATAAACGGCAGCAAACGCACGCTGCGACCGTGACGAAGCGGCGGCGCGTTTGTAAAGGATATTTGTCCGCCGCGATTCGCTCGGATTGGCGCAGCATTGCCCATCATGCCGGTTAAAGTCTCCGCTGTGATGAGCGAACTCGACCCGGACGCGATTTTTATGCAGCAGGCGCTGCGTCTGGCAGAGAAGGCGTACAAAGCGGGCGAAGTGCCGATCGGTGCGGTGGTGGTGCAGGCCGGGCGGATCATTGGCCGCGCCTACAACCAGGTCGAACTCTTGAAGGATGCGACTGCACACGCGGAAATGCTGGCGATGACTCAGGCCGAGGCCGCCATCGGCGATTGGCGTTTGAACGAGTGCGATCTCTACGTGACGAAGGAGCCCTGCACGATGTGCGCTGGCGCACTGGTGCATGTGCGAATGCGGCGCGTGATTTTCGGCTGTTCCGATCCGCGCGGCGGCGGCGCGGGAGGGATGATTAATCTTCTCCAAATGCCAACGTTGAATCATCAGTGCCACATCAGGACGGGCGTCATGGCTGAAGAGGCGGCGGCGTTGTTGCAGGCGTTCTTTCGCGAGCGCCGCAAGGGCTAACGAGGTGTAGGAACCTCCCTGTGGGACGCGTGGGAGCGACTTCGATATCATCATGGTGCGCCTCCCGGTAAACGGACCGATCTCGCACGTCACACAGGGACGTGGCTACACCTGCCGGAAAATGCCCGGCAGCGAGAGCAACGCCCAGGCGCCTTCGAGAAAGATGAAGCCGATGCGCCAGTCGATCACAGCCACCCAGGTTAAAAGCGCGGAGCCGACAAAATTCAGCACGCTGAACCAGCGATCGTGCCGATCCATCCGACCGGTTTGGAGCGCGATGTAAGCGCTGAGAATGAGGACGGCACCGAGAAGGGAAATGACCTGATAAAACATGAGCACATCCATCGCTTAAAGCGGCTCATGCGCCGCAGAAATCAGCAATCAGCCATCGATAATCAGATGGTTGCCTCGCAAGGATTCGAACCTTGACAAAGAGATTCAGAATCTCTTGTGCTACCATTACACCACGAGGCACGGTGCGGAGGGGAGACCTAAAGCCGGGTTGGCCGGTTTCGCAAGTTTAACGCCGCGAGCGTTTCGGGACTCGGGCCGGAATTTCGCCCGCGTCCGGCTGCAGCACGCTTCGGCGCCAGCCAGATCTCTGCGCCTTCGCGAGCGGCTTCCACTTCCATCGGCTGTCCGCTTTCGATCACGAGCAAGCGCGCGCCTTTCAGCATCTCGTCCGGCTTTTCGTCGTCGTGCGCCGGTCGTGCTGGAAGAGCATCAACCCTGGGCCTTGGCTTGAACGCGAGCGAGACAACCTGGCTGGCGAGCCGTGGCCCCTGTCGGCGCGATTGCGCGCAGGCCTCGCTTGGCGAAGGCGGCGGCGTAAGTGGGCCGTTCGTTCCGACTGCGGCAACGCCGCGCTGACTAATTACTTTTCAGGCGTAATCGTCGACTTTGACGATGACGCTGTTGCGGTCGCGTTCACTCCAGCGATTCTGCACATCCGATCCTGAGTCTTATCACGCCCATGGCGACGCTGATTAGCTGCGGATAGATCCCCCAAATGGTATCTGTATTCGAAATTGAGCAAATCCTAGTTCGTCTTTCAAGATGGAAGGATGCTGCATTTTTTTATCGACAGAACGATTCGACGTTGCATGCTGCGCTTGTGGACTTGGCCCGTCGACGTTTGCTGCTCTCAGCGCTCAGCTTAACGTTGCTGAGTTTGGCATTGTGCTGTCCCTGCCAGGCAGAAACGGGCGGCCGGACTGTCGCTGCCGGTGCCCAGCTTCTCGGAAGTGAAGAAGTCCGTTCACAGATGATAGCTGGAATGTTGTCTGTCAGGGGAGGGAAAAAAGGGTCGGTCCCATAATCTCGGAAAATCGGATCGACAGGGCTGGCGGGAATGAGGCAGGATCGGGTCATTCCGCGCACGACCTCTCTAATTTTCGCTCATTTTCGTGCCGAGATTATACGGGCTGTTGCCCAAATTCCGACAGTAAAAATAGGAGTACCCAAGACTGATGGGATTTGGTAGAGACATGGTTCCATGATGGGACGTC
>JBDUAH010000099.1:0-8081 GCA_040004745.1 Chthoniobacterales bacterium
CTTGTTGGCCTCACGGTCGGGCGCGAGTTTTTGCTTCTCATTCATCATAATGAGCTTCGAAGTGCTCCAAGGCTGTCCCGCGTGCCGCACATAGCCCCAAACCTTGAACTGCGGCTTGTAATAACGACGTCCGATCCAGTAATTGCCCGGCACTTCGGCAGCGATGCCGGCGGCCGTGGCCTCGCGGCGGGAACTTTGAATGCCGTTAGTGGTAGGACCGGCACACGCGCCGAGGACGAGAGCTGCGGCAAGCAGAACAAGCGGAAGTGAGAGGGGAAGCTGATTTTTCATGAGCGGGAGCAGGACACGGAATCCTGTATCGCACGGCCGTGATCGGTGCAACCGGCGAGCCGCCAGGTAAAGTCCATTTTGCATCCGCGGGCCGGCGCTTCTAAGTTCCGGCCATGTTCGAACTCGAAGTTTACGCCGCGGGAGTGCGTGATTTGAACAAGATCCTCGAGCTGGATCACGAGCTGGAAACGCTGCCGGGTTTGCGTTACAAGGTCGATCGCAATCACGATCTCGTATATCTCGAAATGGAGGAAGCAACGGTGACTTTCCGCGAGATTCGGGCCGCGTTCCGGAAACTGGATTTGGAGCCGCGTTTTGTCGGCGCGATCCCGAGCGAGCTTCGCCCGAAGATCAAAACTCAAGTCCTCACTGCCTAGGCGAGACGGCGCCGCTCTTCGCCGCTCTGATTTCGATCATGGTTCGACTCATTACCGCGCTCGGCGCGACGGTGATCTCGTTTCTCACCTACATGGGAGAGGTAGTGGTGCTGGCGGGGAATACGTTCGGTTCCATCGTGACGCAGAAGATTCGGTGGCGACTTTTCATGCAGCAGATCGTCGAGATCGGGTTGCGGTCGCAATCCGTCGTGGTGATCACTGGCGCGTTCACCGGCGCTGTTTTCGCGGCGCAGACGTTCTTTCAATTTAACAAGCTCGGCATGGGATCAGCCGTCGGCGCGGTGGTCTCGGTCTCAATTTGTCGCGAGCTAGGGCCGGTGCTGGCAGCGCTTATGGTCACGGGCCGCGTGGGCGCTTCGATGTCGGCTGAGATCGGCACTATGAAAGTGACCGAGCAGATCGATGCGCTGCGTTCGCTGGCGGTGCATCCGATTGATTATCTGGTCGTGCCCCGAGCTCTGGCGATGATGATTTCGATGCCGCTGTTAGTGGCGGAATGCATCGGCGTCGGCATCTTGGCTGGCTATCTAGTGGCGATTGGGCTGCTGGAAGTAAACGGTACCTACTATGTGGCGAACATGGTGCGCTGGACTGGCACGCGTGACCTCACCATGGGTTTGTCGAAGGCATTTTGCTTCGCGTTGTTGATTGTTTTTATCAGTTGCCACAAAGGACTCACCACCCGCGAAGGCGCGGTCGGGGTGGGGAAGGCGACGACCGAAGCGGTCGTGAACGCGTCGCTCGCTGTGCTCATTTTCAATTTCTTTCTGACCATGCTGCTCAACATCTTTTACCCCGCGGGATACCAGTAAACGTATGTTCGAGGCAGCCACTTCAGCGCGCCCGGCGTCTTCGTCCGCGCCCGCTTCCATGATCGCGGTCCGCTCGTTAGAAAAAAGAATCGGGACGCAGGAAATCTTGCGCGGGATCGATCTCGATGTGGCGAAGGGCGAGACGCTGGTCATCATCGGCCGCAGCGGTGGCGGGAAGAGTGTGCTCTTGAAACATTTGATTGGTTTGATGGTGCCGGATACCGGTGAGATTTGGATCGAAGGGCAAAACATTATCGGCCTCAGCGAACGCAAACTGGCCGCCATTCGACGCAAGGTAGGGATCCTTTTTCAAGGCGGTGCGCTCTTCGATTCCATGACGGTGGAAGAGAATATTGCCTTCCCTTTGCGCGAAGCCGGCGAGCGCGACGCGCAAGTGATCCGCACAAAGGTGGACGAGATGCTGGAAGTGATCGAACTCGAGGGCCAGCAGGAGAAGATGCCGGTGAATCTCAGCGGCGGAATGAAGAAACGCGTGGGCTTGGCGCGCGCCATTATCCGGCAGCCTTCCTGCGTCCTTTACGACGAACCCACATCCGGCCTCGATCCGGTGGTCTCCGACAGCATCAATCTCCTCATTCGTCGGTTGCAGGAGCGATATCACGTCACCAGCATCGTCGTCACGCACGACATGAAGAGCGCCAGCCACATCGGCGATCACATCGCATATTTGCATGAAGGCCGGATCTATTTCCACGGCACCCCGGCCGAATTGGAGAGTTCGAACGACCCGCTGATCCAGGATTTCTTGCAAGGCCGTTCCAACAGAGTTACCGCCGCGCCGTTATCCTCCTGACGATGCGGAAAGGCATGGTAAACTTCGAAGCGCCCGGGGAGAAATGCGGGCGCGTTTTGTCATGAATCAGCGCGGAAAAGGTCTTGAATTTAAAGTGGGTCTGTTCGTCTTCGTCGGGCTGGCGGTGCTGGCGGCGTTGGTCGTGCAGTTCGGCCGTGTGAACGAAGGGTTCAAGACCTACTACACGGTGACCGTCCAGTTCCCGAACGCGAGCGGACTGCTCAAAGGATCGGATGTTCTGCTCGCTGGTGCGAAAATCGGCCGCGTCTCCGGCGGACCAAAGTTGCGGTCAGGCAACGAAGGCGTCTTCGTGCCGCTTCGTATTTTCGATTACGTGCAAATTCCGGTCGACAGCAAATTTCTTGTCGGCAGTTCCGGCTTGCTCGGCGATCGCTTTGTTGACGTGCAACCGCCGAAAGGCAAGCCGACCGCATTCTTGCACGCGAACGCGCAGATCACTGGCGTGCGCGAGACCGGCATGGACGATCTGACCCGGGAAGGCGGCTTCCTCGTGAAAGACCTGCGCGACACGGTGAAAAATATCAACGGCACCTTCACGCGCTTGAACGAGGAAGCGCTCTCGCAGGCGAACATGAACAGCCTGAAATCGACCCTCGAGAGATTGAACGAAACCAGCGGCACGCTGGCGGAATCATCGAAAAAGATTGAAGGCGTCCTCGACAAAGCCGACGCGACCATGGCCTCATCGAAGAAGGCCGCCGACGATCTTCAGGACATGATCGCCGACGCGCGAAAGACTCTGGCGGCGGCAACCAGTGTGATCAACGAAGCAAAGAGTGGCGACGGCATGCTGGCCACGCTTTTAGGTGATAGGGCCGTCGCGAAAGACGTCCGCGCGCTCGTCAGTAACCTGCGCGATCACGGCATCCTCTTCTACCGCGACAGCGCACGTAAGGCCGAGGAACGCGAACAACGTGGTCGGCAGGAAGCCCAGCCTCAGAGCCGTAGCCGACGCCCATGACGCCCTCATTCACCCTCAATCTGCTCCGCGCCCTCTTCGTGGTCTTCTGTTGCACCATCGGCGCCATCATTACTTCGGAAATGGTGGACCACGTTGTGCCCGGTGTTATCGGGGGCGCGGTTTTCGGACTCGTCATCGTGCTGATCGATCGCGTGCTGAAGGGGGTCTCTTTGCGGGCCTTCTCCTCCGCCACCTTGGGCCTGCTCCTCGGGTTGTTTTTCACCAACTTACTCATCGCTTCGGACGTGCTTCATTTTCAGACTGAGTCAACGCGCTGGGTGGTGCGGCTGATTGGCTATTCCACCTTTGGTTACCTCGGCATGATGCTGGCCATGCGAAGCAATCGCGATGAATTCTCCATCATCATTCCGTATGTGCGTTTCGCGCGGGAGACGACCCAGCACGAGCCCCTCGTCGTCGATACCAACGTCATTATCGATGGCCGCATTGCCGATCTTTGTGCGACCGGTTTCCTCAGTCGCTCGCTGATTGTGCCGCGCTTTGTTTTGGGCGAATTGCAGCTCCTGGCTGATGCGCGCGAGCCGATGAAAAAGGAACGCGGTCGCCGTGGCCTTGAGATCTTGAATCAACTCCAGCGGTCTCGCGAAGTAGAGCTGACGGTTCACGAGACGATGGACGACTCCGATTTGACGATCGACGCCCGCCTCGTCCGGATCGCGAAGATTCTGCAGGCTCGTCTGCTGACGAATGACGCCGCACTTTGTCAGGTAGCGCGGCTGCAGCAGGTGCCTACGCTGAACCTCTCGGATCTCGCCCGCGCACTGCGGCCGGTCGTCGTAGCCGGCGACGAATTGGAACTAGCCCTTGTAAGAGAAGGCCGCGATGCGCACCAGGCAGTCGGCTATTTGGCCGACGGCACTATGATCGTGGTCAATCACGCCCGCGCGCAAGTCGGCTCCACCGTGACCGTCATAATTTCGAGCGCGCTGCAATCGGCTGCCGGACGGTTAGTTTTCGCCGAGCTGAAAGGCAACGCGCCGCGCGGCTCCTCGGCACCGGCGAGACCAAGCGAAAGCGCCGTCTAAACTACCGCGTTCGCCCGGGAGAGCGGATTATGCCTAGCCGACTCAAGCAAGCGCTCAAGGCGATGGTGCCTGTCGCGATGCGGAACCGGGCTCGGGAGTTTTCGCGTTATCTCAGATCGCGCCAATACGCTGGCGGTCCGTTAAAGTGTCCGCTCTGCCGCGGAAATTTTTCGCACTTTTATCCCACCGGGATGGACTTGCCAGTGCTGACGGAAAAGCGAGTCGTTGGAGCCGGCTATCGCTTGAAAGCGGTCTGTCCATACTGCCACTCGAAGGAGCGGGATCGTTTCATTTTCCTCTATTTGGACCGTGTGTGCCCGTGGGTCTTTGCCAGGGAGATTACTCTTCTGCACGTGGCACCGGAACCGCGGCTGGCGGACATGCTGAGAGCGGCGCGGAACATTCGCTATGTCTCCGCGGATTTGAATTCGCCGATGGCTGATGAGCGGATGGACATCACCGACATCCGGAAGCCGGATAATTCTTTCGATGTGATTATCTGCAACCATGTGCTCGAGCACGTGGAAGATGATCGGAAAGCGATGGCTGAGTTGTTTCGGGTCTTGAAGCCCGGCGGGTTCGCCATTCTTCAAGTGCCGATCTCGTACCTGATGGACTTCACTTACGAAGATTTCTCGATCCGGGACGGCGCAGGTCGGGAACAAGCTTTTGGGCAAAACGATCATGTCCGCATTTACGGTCAGGACTACCCGCGTCGGCTGAGTGAAGCGGGGTTCTCCATCTCCGCGGTCAGTCCGACCGACTTTCTCGATCCGGAAAGCGTCACGAGCTATTGCCTGATGCCGGAAGAGAAGCTTTTCCTCGGCGCGAAGGGGTGAACCAGGGAATCGGTTCTACGCGAATCACGTCTTGGGTCGTATAGCTCCCGTCACTCGTATGGTTGGGCAATTCACGTTTCCATGAGCGATTACCTCTCACGTGCACAGCGCATCGTCGTCAAAGTCGGCTCCAGCCTGCTGATCGATCTGGCCCTCGGAACGCTGAAGCGCGAATGGCTTGCCAGCTTGGTGGCGGATCTGGCCGCACTGAGAGAACGCGGGAAAGAAGTACTCCTCGTTTCTTCGGGCGCGGTGGCGTTGGGCCGCCGTGCGCTCGATCTTAAGGCCGGCGGGCTGCGATTGGAAGAAAGTCAGGCTGCAGCCGCGGTGGGTCAGGTGCGCCTCGCGCAGGCGTATGTCGAAGCATTCCAAATGCGCGGCCTCACCGCAGCGCAAATTCTCCTTACCCTGGAGGACTCCGAAGGGCGACGGCGTTACCTGAACGCGCGCGAAACCATGCGCACGTTGCTCGCGCTCGGCGCCGTGCCCGTGATCAACGAAAACGATACCGTGGCGACGGCTGAAATTCGTTTTGGCGACAACGACCGGCTCGCCGCCCGTGTGGCCGGGATGGTGGAAGCCGATTGTCTGGTGCTGCTCTCGGACGTGGACGGCCTTTACACCACGAATCCGCAACGCGATCCCGCCGCGCGTCATATCCCGGAGGTGCGAGCGATCACTCCTGAGATTGAAGCAATGGCGAAAGGGCCGCTCTCGCAGATCAGTCGTGGTGGGATGGAATCCAAGATCGTGGCCGCAAAGATTGCCACGGCGGCTGGCGCGTCGGTTCTCATCGCCGACGGACATGCGCTGCACCCTCTGCGCGAGATCGAATCGGGCGCGCGGCACACGCTCTTTCTGCCGCACGTCTCACCCGCAACCGCTCGCAAACGCTGGATCGCGGGCGGACTCTCCGCGCGCGCGGCGGTCGTCATCGACGCGGGAGCGGAGCGGGCCCTGCTCGCGGGGAAAAGTCTGCTGCCTGCTGGTGTGGTCAGGTTTGAGGGAGCTTTCGAGCGTGGCGATGTTGTGCTCGTTAGAAACGATGCCGGGCAGGAGCTCGCGCGCGGTCTGGTCGCGTACAATGTGGAAGAAGCGCGACTCCTGGTCGGCCGGCGCACGATCGAGATCGAAAGCATTCTCGGCTACCGGGGCCGCGACGAAATGATTCACCGCGATGATTTAGTGTTAACGGGCCGCAACGAGGACGAGTTATAAGCGAAACGCTAGATATTGCGATGCACGCGCTCGGGGAAAAGGCTCGAGCGGCCGCGACGTTGCTCCGCGAAGCTTCCACTGAAGCGAAAGACAAAGCGCTGATCGCTGCGGCCCACACCATTCGTGCCGGCAAAGGAAGAATCCGCGCAGCCAATGACGCGGATATCATCGCCGCGGAAGCGCGCGGCCTCTCGCCCGCCTTACTCGATCGGCTTCGGCTCGATCCGGAACGGATCGAAGCGATGGCGCTGGGGTTGGAAGCCGTGGCCGCGCTACCGGATCCGGTGGGCCGCGAACTCGCGCGGTGGACGCGGCCTAACGGCCTGGATATCTCTCGCGTAACGACTCCCATCGGTGTGCTCGCGATTATCTTCGAGAGTCGGCCCAATGTGACCGCGGACGCCGGAGCGCTTTGTCTGAAATCCGGCAACGCAGTGATCCTGCGTGGCGGTTCGGATTCGGCGCGTTCTTGCGCCGCGATTCATGCGGCGCTGGTGGAAGGCTTGCGCGCCGCGGGTTTGCCAGAAGCGGCGATTCAAATGGTGTCGTTTCCAGACCGCGCTGCCGTCGGCCACCTCCTGGGCGGTCTTTCGGGTGCGATCGATTTGATCGTGCCGCGTGGCGGGAAGAGCCTGGTCGCCCGTGTACAAGAAGAAGCGCGCGTGCCGGTGCTCGCGCATCTCGAAGGCATTTGCCACACCTATGTCCACGCGCAGGCAGGTCTGCAAAAGGCGCGTGCAATTGTTCTGAACGCCAAGATGCGCCGCACCGGAATTTGTGGCGCCACGGAAACTCTGCTCATCGACCGCAGCATTGTCCCCTCGCATTTGCCGCTAATCCTCGACGACCTAACACAAGCGGGCTGCGAAATCCGCGGCGATGAAGAAGTGCACGCCGCCTATCCGACTGCGCGGCTGGCCACGCCGGAGGATTGGCGCACCGAATACCTGGACGCCATTATTGCCGTGCGCGTGGTGGACGGAATCGAGGAAGCGATCCGGCATATCGCGATCTACGGATCGCAACACACCGAGTGCATTATCACCGAAGATGCCGGGGCGGCAGAGCGATTCCTCGCCGCGGTGGATTCCGCCATCGTCCTGCATAACGCCTCCACGCAGTTTGCCGACGGCGGCGAGTTTGGGATGGGGGCCGAGATCGGGATTGGAACTGGGAAACTCCACGCCCGCGGGCCCGTCGGCGTGGAGCAGCTCACCACCTTCAAATACGTGGTGCGTGGCACTGGCCAGACGCGTGCCTAGAAAATTTCAGGCGTAGCGTTTTCGGTCACGCTGCAGCCGCCTCGATGCGTCGAGGCGCCACACGCTTAACCGCAGGCTACGCGTCACACGGCGACACAGCGCCGTCTCTGGACCGCACCTCTTGCTCGGCGGAAGCGCTATCCGCGCACGCACCCTTTCGCCGGCACCACTGGAAGCTACAACATGGTCGCGTTCACGACCGCGCGGCACCACGCAAGCCGGAGCAAATCCGCGAAAACGCCCTGCCGCGGTGACATCCGGTCCAACGCCGGGGCCTTGCAAGATGAGCGCCCGGGTGTCTACAATCCGACGGCCGCACGCACGCGGTCCATCACTTGATCGGCAACGTCATTCGCGCGTTTAGCGCTCTGTCGCAAAACGTCATCGATGTAGCTGGCATCGGCCAGAATTTCCTCCCG
>JBDUAH010000100.1:0-8072 GCA_040004745.1 Chthoniobacterales bacterium
AGCAGGGTGACTTCTTTCACACCGCGATCAGCGAGGCGTTTCACTTCTTCAACGATGTCTGCGATGGGCCGACCACGCTCGCCGCCGCGCGTGTAGGGCACGATGCAGAAGGTACAGTGCATGTTGCAGCCCTGCATTATCGAGACGAACGCCGTCGCCTGGCGCGGTGCGAGTGATTGTTCGCGGATCGTGGCCTGCGAGCCGGCTTCCTCCGCGGTATCGGAGATAGAGAAGCGCGGATCATCCATCCGGCGGGTGCGTTTTTTCTCCAGCAACTCTTCCACGTAATCGGCGACGCGGTGGAATTTTTGCGTGCCCACCACTAGGTCGAGATGCGGCATGCCGGCAAAGAGCGCATCGCCGCGCGCCTGCGCCATGCAACCGAGAAAGCCAAAAACGACTTCGGGCCGGCGCTTCGCGATCTGGCCCATCATGCCCATTTTCCCGATCGCTTTCTGGTCCGCCATGTCGCGTACGCTGCAGGTGTTGAGCAGGACCACGTCTGCCTCCGCTTCGTTCGACACCGCTTCATAGCCGCGCTCAATGAGCGAATGCGCGACCTGATCGGAATCGCGTTCGTTCATCTGGCAACCATAGGTCTTAATGAAGAATTTCGGCATGGCGGAGCGCAATAATGCCACAGGCGGGCTGCCTGCGCCATCAGGGGCGAGGTTTCGGGGTTCAGGGTTCCGATAGGTCTTCGCTCCGCGCGCCTTGCAGCCCGCACGCATGTTTCCGGCGACAGAGCGCCGTCGCTACAGCCACCATCGCTTTCGATTATCACCTTCCCAACCGGGCGCGCCTTGGCTTTTAATGCCGACCCATGAGCAACTCAGAACCAGCAATCGGAATCATCGGAGGGAGCGGCCTCTACCAAATGGAGGGCGTGGAAGATCCTTCCGAGAAACTCGTGCCAACGCCTTTCGGATCGCCGTCCGATGCGTTGATCGGTGGGAAGCTGCACGGTCGTCAGGTGTATTTTCTCCCGCGGCACGGTCGCGGGCATCGCATTTTGCCGCACGAACTGAATCATCGCGCAAACATCTACGCGCTCCGCTCTCTTAACGTTCGCTGGATCATTTGCGTAACGGCAGTGGGGAGCCTGCAGGAGCAATACGCGCCCCGGGATGTGCTTTTGCCATCGCAATTTTATGACCGCACCAGCCAGCGCGCCCATCACACTTTTTTCGGCGAGGGGATCGCGGCCCACGTTTCTTTCGCGGAACCGATCTGCCAGGATTTGCGTGCCATCCTACACGGGGCGGCGACGATGGCTGGTGCCAGGGTCCATAACGGCGGGACCTATGTGAACATGGACGGCCCGGCGTTTTCCACGCGAGCGGAGTCGGAGTTCAATCGTCGCCAGGGTTTCGACGTCATCGGCATGACGAATTTGCAGGAAGCCAAACTGGCTCGCGAAGCGGAGATCTCGCTCGCCACCATGGCCATGATTACCGATTATGATTGCTGGAAAGTGGAAGAGGAGCCGGTCTCTGCGGAATCCGTCTTCGGCCATCTGGTGGCCAATGCGGAAGCAGCGAAGAAAATCCTGGCAGAAGCCATCCCGCGCATTCCCGCGGAGCCGACCTGGTCGTCGCATCAGGCGCTCGCTTCGGCACTCGTGACGGATCGGAAATTGTGGCCGGAAGAAACCACGATCAAGCTCAGTCCCATCCTGGAACGCTTCCTTTAGCGGCACGATATTCGGACCGCCGGCAAAGGAAAATAAACTTTCAGGACGGCTGTGGGACCGCTCCGAGGCGTTACTTTCGCAAAAATGAGTCGCGGAATACGCCTAGCAAAGATCGTACTTGCCAGTAGGAATTTAAATATAGTAATTATAAAGACCGTAGGCAGAGCACCGAAATTCTGCCCGCAATGGAGTTCAAAATGATGATTAAAATTGCCACCTGCCTGCTCGCCCTCTCGCTCTTTAGCGCGTGCCAATCGAGTCAATCGACTGCTGACCGCCAAAGGCTATCCCAGCGGGTTGCCGCCAATACCGGCACTTCGATCGGCGAGCGGCCACCACCTGCGGAAGGTCCAGAGGACGTCCCCGCGGAAGGCCCCGTCGATCCGAACCGGAATCCCGGCCTCCTTCCGACTCCGCTGCTGCGGGGAAACGCGGCGGCCGGCTTGTGACGTCGTCTCTTAGGTTGTCGTCTCCGGCCGGAGGCGAGTGATCGCCCCGGCCAGAGCGCGAATCTGCGCTTCGTCATGCGCGGCCGTCACTGTAATCCGGAGACGTGCTGCGCCTTTCGCCACCGTGGGATAACGAATCGCCGGCACGAGGAATCCTTCACCTTGCAGCGAACGCGCCAAATCCAGCGCGTCCTGCTCGTTGCCCACTAGAAGTGGGTGAATCGCGCTCCCGCGGGCGCTGGACACTTCCTTTGGGAGGGCTGATCCCACTGTCTTCGAATTTCTGCTTAAGTTCCCGCTTAGGAGCTGACGTAAAACCCCGGGCTTGGCCTTATTCGCACCTTTCGTGGAGGCGGGAGTCGGGTCGGGCGGCGCCGGTGGCACCACCTCCGGCAGTGCGGATCGGAGCGTTTCGATATTCTTCCAAAGGGCCGCCTGCCTCGCCTCGCCCTCGCTGGTTTGCAGAAACTCGAGCGCAGCTAGTGCCGCAATCGCCAGCACGGGCGGGGGAGCGGTGGAGAAAATGAAAGGGCGTGCGCGGTTCACCAGCCATTCGATCAAGCTGTGCGAGCCGCAGATATAGCCGCCGCTCACGCCGAGCGCTTTGCTTAGTGTTCCCATTTGCACGTCGACGTGGCGCGCCAGACCGAGCTCGTGCGCCAGTCCGCGGCCATGCTCGCCCACGACGCCCACGGCATGCGCTTCATCCAGCAGGAGCAAAGCGCTGAATCGCTTTTTCAATCCGATCAAAGCACGCAATGGCGCACGATCGCCATCCATGGAGAAAACGGATTCCGTCACAATCAGGTGCCGTCCCTCCGGCCGTTCTAGTCGCGCCCATTCCAGATGGCTCTCCAGTTTCCCGAGATGATTATGCGGGAAAACGCGAATCGTCGCGCCGCTCAGTCGCGCTCCATCGATGAGCGAGGCGTGAGCCAGCTTATCGAGCAGAACGACGTCCTTCTTACCCACCAACGTCGGCACCGTGCCCACCGCGGCCGCATAGCCGCTGCTAAAGGTGAGCGCGGCTTCCGTCCCCTTCCATTTCGCGAGCGCATTTTCCAGCCGGACGTGCGGCGAGCGAGTCCCGCTGATCAAACGCGACGCGCCCGCGCCGACGCCGAACTCCTCGATCGCCGCCATTGCGGCGTTGCGGAGCAGGGGATCGTTCGCGAGTCCAAGATAATCGTTCGACGAGAAGTTAACGAGCTGTTTGCCGACGATCTGGACTTCGGCGCCTTGTGCACTGCCGATTTCTCGCAGCGTCCGGTGCAACGATTGGGCGCGTAGGGCCTGCAGCTGGTCGTGAAAAAGATCGCTCATGGGGAGTCGCGAGACCGTTCCAAGCTAAAGCCTTACCCGACCAAGGCAAAACGGAGGTCCGTTGGATCTCACTTCAAACTCAAGGGATGAAGCGGGCTGCCGCGAAGGAGGTTTCGCTTTCGACTACATCCAGAGTGCCCAGGAAAGAAGCGCTGCCGAGTCATTCCAGATGCGGGACTTCGGGTCGCCCAACACCACCGCGATGACATCGCGTCCGGGACGCGCGCCGCTGGAGATAAGGCAGTGCCCGGCCGCATCGGTGTATCCTGTCTTCATCCCGTTACAGTAAGGGAGGCGCGTCAGAATTTTGTTTGTGTTTGTCAGCTCACGGGTGTGTCCATCCGCATAACGAAAGACCAGAGTCGGCAGCGAGACGATGGAGCGGATCGTGGGATTCGCGTAAGCGGCGCGGGCGATGAGCGAAAGATCGCGCGCGCTGGAGTACTGACCGGGCATCGGCAGGCCATTTGGGTTGATGAAATGCGAATTGGTGGCGCCGAGTTCACGCGCGCGCTGATTCATCAATACGGCGAAATCTTCGAGACTGCCGGCCGAGTCCCGCGCGAGGCAACGTGCCACGTCGTTCGGACTCTTCACGAGCAGCGCGCGCAGCAAGTCGATCCGACGATAAGTCTCGCCGGGTTTGATGTTCAACTTCGTCGGCTCCGCCAGCGTGTCGGTTTGCATGACGGTGACATCTTTATCAAGATAGCCACGCTCGGCGACGATCAGCGAAGTGAGAAGTTTCTGCGTGCTGGCGGCGGCGCGTTGCGCATCCGCATTTTTTTCATACAAAACTGCGCCAGTGCGCGCATCGATCACGATCACCGCTGCCGCCGCGACGGATGGCACGCCCTTCGAACTACCCTCAGGTCCCGATGACTCGTCCGAGGCGGATGACCTCGGATTAACCGGAAGGGCACGAACAGCTTCGATGGCCGGCGGGCTCTTCCGTTTGGTGCTGTGCTTTTTCTTCGGCGCGGCGAGCGCGCTTGTGCAGAAGCAGCACGCGACGACCGTCCAGAGATAAAGCGCAGAACGCCGTGGAAAATTCATTGCGCTGAAAGTGCGGTGCAGCATGGGGCTTCGCAAGGGAGCAGCATTCATGCTCCGGGCGCGTGCTGGATCAATTCGATCTCGTAACCTTCCGGCGCATCGATGAACGCGATCGCGCCGCCGTTGCTGTTTTGGTGCGGTCCGTCGGAGAGCGGATAGCCCTTCGCGGCAGAGTGTTTCGCGAATTCCTCGATGTCATCCACCTCGAAAGCCAGGTGCGTCAGATCCGGGCCCACCACCACTGGGCCGCTCTCGTCGAATTTGCACAACTCGATCTCCTCCTCACTGCCGGGCGCCTTAAAGAAAACCAACTGCGAGCCGCGGCCCGAAGTGTGGCGCCGGGTTTCTTCCAAACCGAGGACATCTTTATAAAAGTAAACGGTCTTTTCGAGATCTTGCACGCGATAGCGTGTGTGCAGGAGACGTTTGATCATCAGCGACCTTATCACGTTTCTCTCTCGGGCTCATGCTCGCGCTCGTAATCGATCGGTCCGAGCGCGAGCACGATTACGAGCAGGAGCGCGAGTGCGAGACGGATGCGCTCGTCTTCGCGGCACGAGTGTGGTTCCTTAGCGCGATGAAGCTCGTCATTGCCGCGACCGGCGCCAGCGGCACCGTTTATCTGCAGCGTTTGCTGGATCAGATCGATTGCGCGGCGAATGAGGTGCATCTCATCATGAGCGGTCATGCCCGGATGGTGGCGACGCAGGAAACCGACGAACTGCGCATTCCTGAAGGGGTAGCGAAACATCCGGAAAACGACCTCAACGTTCCCTATGTGAGTGGCTCCTCGCGTTTCGACGCCATGGTCATCGTGCCGTGTTCGATGTCCACGCTCGGTCGGCTCGCCAGTGGTTCTGGAGAAAGCGCGCTCTTGCGCACAGGCGACGTTTTTTTAAAGGAACGTCGGAAGTTGATCGTGGTTCCGCGCGAGACACCCTGGAGTCTGATTCATGCCCGGAATGTCGTGACGCTACTCGAAGCGGGCGCGGTCGTGCTCCCTGCAATTCCTTCATTTTACAATCGGCCAGCCACCGTGACAGAAGTGGTTGACACCGTCGTCTGGCGCATCCTCGATCAACTTGGCCTGCCCAATCCGCGCGCCTTCCGCTGGAAAGATGAGGGCGCTCAACCCGCCCCGCCGCTCCTTTGAAAATCGAGGGCCGGTCCGCGCGATGGCTGACAGCGCTCGGTTATCGAGTGCTCCAACTGTGGGCCGCCACCTTGCGCTTCGAGGTGGACGATCGCTCGGGACTCGTCGGCCAGCCGAGGGGCGAGCCCTTCATCACCGCGATCTGGCACAATCGCCTTCTGCTCTGGGCCTACGCCGCGCGGCGCTATCTTTCAAATTACGAAGGCACTGGCCTAACGAGTGCCAGCCGCGATGGCGAACTCATCGCCGGCCTCGTCGAGCGCCACGGCTATGAAGTCGTGCGCGGCTCCACCTCGCGGCGCGGATTAAGAGCCCTCCTCGAACTAAAGGCGGCGCTCGCGCGGGGACGCTTTGTCGGCATCATTCCCGACGGCCCGCGCGGACCTGCTTACAAGCTGGCTGCAGGGATTATTGTTCTCGCGCAGCGCTCCGGCGCGCCCATCCTCCCGATGCACATGGAATTCTCGAGTTGCTGGCGTTTGAAGAATTGGGATCGTTTCATCTTGCCACGGCCTTTCTCGACCGTGCGGCTATTGATTAGTCCGCTCTACCGCGTGAACGCGACAGCCGATGAGACGGAATTTGAATCCGAGCGGCTGCGTTTGGAAAATACGATGATGGAAATGGTGGAGACTCGCTAACTATGGCTGCGTTGATCGACGGCCGCGCGATCGCGGAAAAAGTCTACGAACAATTGCGCCTCGAGATTGCGAATCTGAAAGCGCGTTGGGTGCAGCCAGGACTCGCGGTCGTGCTCGTGGGCGATGATCCGGCGTCACGCGCTTACGTGCGCTCGAAGGACAAGATGTGTCGCGAGCTGGGATTGCATTCCGTGAAACTGGAATTGCCGGCTGAGACGACGCAGGACGAATTACTCGCGCGCGTGGACGAATTGAATCGCGATCCAGCGGTGCATGGCATTCTGGTGCAATCGCCGCCGCCGAAGCAGATCGACGAGTCAGCCATCGTGCGCGCGCTCGATCCGGCGAAGGATGTGGATGGTTTCCATCCGATGAACGTGGCGAAACTCACGCTCGGCGATCTCTCGGGATTCGTTCCCTGCACGCCGCTCGGTTGTCAGCGCTTGCTCGTGGAAAGCGGAGTGGAGCTTTCCGGTGCGCATGTAGTCGTCCTCGGTCGCAGCATGATCGTCGGCAAGCCGGTCGCGTTGCTGCTTATGCAAAAAGCCGAAGGCGCAAATGCCACCGTCACGATTGTGCACTCGCGGAGTCGGAACCTGTCGGAGATCACGCGTACAGCCGACATCGTCATTGCCGCGATCGGGCGGCCGCACTTCGTCAAAGCGGAGCATGTGCGCGATGGCGCGGTGGTCATTGATGTAGGGATCAATCGCGTGGAGGACGCAAGCACCCCGCGTGGGTATCGACTGGTGGGTGATGTGGCCTTCGACGAAGTGGAGCCGAAAGCCTCGGCGATCACGCCGGTGCCAGGAGGCGTCGGCCCCATGACGATCGCGATGTTGATGTCGAACACGGTGAAAGCGTGTCGTTTGCAGACAGGCGTCAATCGTCGTTAGCGCACGATCTTCGTCGTTAAGGCGGCGAGAAGGGACGGCCTCACGAATCCTGTGCGAAGGAAAAGCGAGGTCGTCCGCGGTGACAAAACGGCAGCGCGTGCGATGCGATTTACCCAGAGCCGCCCGCGATAAAGTTGCGCGTGCGCGACAGCGTAATCGCGTTCTGCGACGGCTTCATCGCCATGGTCGTGCAAACGCGCAATCACACTGGCCGCCAGCTCACCGGAGCGAAGAGCGTAAGAAATTCCTTCCCCCGTGAAAGGCTCCACCACGCGTGCGGCGTCACCGATGAAAAATAGACGACGCCCCGCAGGATTGATGGCGGTGCGACGCAACGGGGTGATCGTCCGCCAGGTGTGATCAACCGCGACACCGAAGTGCGCTCCCGCCCAAGCGCGCAAGGCCGGCATGCTCGCCGGTTTGCCGACCAGGCAAAGATTGAGCTGTCCGTCGCCAATTGGAGCCTGACCGGAGTAACCCTCGTGCAGGAATTGCAAGACCACCCGATCGCCGAAGCCTGCGGGAAGCGGAAGATGAGTTTGCAGGGCGACCCGTTCTTTTGCGATTCGTGGCAGCAAGCCTAACAAACGCGCGACGGTGGAATTGCGTCCGTCTGCCGCGACCAGCACAGACGCGTCGAACGTCTCCGCACCCGCGCGCAACCTCCAGCAGGCGCCGTTCCGTGTCAGCGCACTGATGGTTGTCCCCTGGCGGATCTCGGCGCCGACATTCTTCGCTTCCTCCATCAGCAACTCATCGAAGAGACTGCGCTTCACCGCGATTTCGGCGTCCGGTGGAAGTTCGACACTGGTGGTGTGGCCACCGATCGCGATGAAATCGACGCGTCGCAGTTTTCCATGC
>JBDUAH010000101.1:0-8069 GCA_040004745.1 Chthoniobacterales bacterium
AGCACGCGCAACATCGTCGGGAGCGTTTACAAAGGCCGCGTCAAGAACATCGAGATGGGGTTGAAGGCGATGTTTGTCGACATCGGCTTCGAGAAAAACGCCTTCCTGCATTTCTGGGATGCGATTCCCGCCGCGCTCGATAGCGGCATTGAAGAGATCGATCGACCCGAGAAACGCGGTCCGTCCAAGAAGCGGATCACCGCGAAAGACATCCCGAATATTTATCCGGTCGGGGCCGAGGTTATCGTCCAAGTCACGAAGGGACCGATCGGAACAAAAGGGCCGCGGGTGACCACGAATCTGAGCTTCGCGGGAAGATATCTCGTGTTCATGCCCTACAGCGATCGCAGCGGTATTTCGCGCAAGATCGAGAATCCGAAAGAACGCGATCGGCTGCGGAAAATTCTGCGAGAGCTCGATATTCCCGAGGGGATTGGCGTGATCATTCGGACGGTGGGCGAAGGGCAGCGTGCGCGTTACTTCGTGCGCGATCTGGCTTTCCTGATCGAGCAATGGGCGAGGGTAGAGCAGGCCATTAAGGAAGACCGCGCGCCGTGTCGGGTCTTCGAAGAGCCGGATTTGGTCGAGCGAACAGTGCGTGATTTTCTCACGGACGAAATCGACGAAGTGATTTGCGACGATCGGCCCGCGATCGATCGGATGAACGAGATGGTGGGGCAGATTTCGCGCCGGGCGCGGAACCGAATCCAGTATTACGACGGCGCGGCACCTGTCTTCGAGACCTTCGGTGTGCAAAAGCAAATTGAAGACGCGTTTCACCGTCAGGTCTGGCTGAAATGCGGTGGTTACATCGTGATTGACGAAACGGAAGCGCTGGTGGCGATCGACGTGAATACCGGTCGCAATAAGGGCGGCCGCGATGTCGAAAAAACGATCCTGCAGACGAATCTGGAAGCAGCTGACGAGATCGCGCGGCAACTGCGCTTGCGCAATATCGGCGGTCTGATCATTGGCGATTTCATCGACATGAAGAGCCGGAAGGATCAGCAGGCCGTCTTTAATTTGATGCGCGAGCGTCTGAAGCGGGATAAGGCCAAGACACACGTCCTCCAGCTCTCCGCGCTGGGTCTGATGGAAATGACGCGGCAGCGCGCGCAGGAAAGCCTGAGCGACTCGATTTACGAGAACTGCCCCTACTGCCAGGGGCGCGGCGTCGTCAAAACCTCGATGACGACGAGCGTCGAACTCCACCGGATGCTCAACACGGTGATGCGCAAATATCAGGACACCGTGCACGAGATCCGCATCATTCTGAATCCGGACGTGCTGAAGCGGCTGAAGGAAGAAGACGAAGAACTGCTGGTGGAATTGGAGCGCCGCTATGCGGGCCGCCTCCTGTTCCGGGGCGATCCCTCTTACCATCACGAAAAATTTACGCTCACGGATGCCGCCAGCGGTGTGGAATTGAAGCCGTAATGCCGCTTTTGGGGAGCGGGTGTTGCGGAAATTAGTGAAAATATGCTGGAAACGGCGCCTTTCTGTGCAATTTTCGCGGCCATCCAGATCACGCGGCTAGTGCGCTTTTCGGGATACACCCGGGGCCCGTCGATCAGCGACAGCCGGTCTTAACCAAACCAACAGGAGCAACAATATGAAAAAACTTACCTTAACCTTGGTCGCAGTAGCGGCGGTCGCGTCGGCAGCTTTCGCTGGCGAAACCTACTCTGGCAAAGAGATGAAGCAGGTGCAACAAGCCCCGTGCCCTTCGTGGTACGCGGACAATGAATGGAACGTCGGCATTTCGGGCATTTACGGCGCGAATGTAGGCAGCAATGACAACAATAACTTCTTTTTCAACGACAGTTGGGATGACGGCTTCGGCGGTTCCCTCGACGTGAAATACTTCTTCCGCCGCTATTTCGGCGTCGGAATCGAAGGTTTTGCCCTGTCGGTGGATCGCAACGACAACAATCGTGTCTTCCGCAACAACAACGGCAATGATTTCTCCGGCGGAGTCCTCGGCACGTTCACGTTCCGTTATCCGATTCCGTGCAGCCGCTTCGCGCCTTACGCGTTCCTCGGTGCGGGCGGATACTTCCAAGGCAACTCGAACAACAATCGTTTCTTCAATCGCAACGACAACAACGGCAAATTCATGGGCCAGTTCGGCGCGGGATTTGAAGTTCGCTTTACCCCGCACATCGGCTGGACCAACGACGTCAGCTACAACGATGTTGAAGGTGGAGATAACGATTTCATCATGGTCCGCACGGGCCTTAACTTCGCGTTCTAAGCAAGCGACGAGCTGATTTATCGAACGCCGGGAACACTGAAATGTGTTCCCGGCGTTTTTGTTTTCGGTGGGTCGCCAAAGACAATTCGTCGAGGCTTCGCCCCCGCTGGAAGCTCGAACCTTAGTCGAGACGATGGCCTCCTGAGCATCGACCGTTGTGAGCGAGCGACGCGCGAATCGGCACCCGCCCTGCGCTTTTTAGGCGGGCAGAAAGGAACTGATCTCGCTCAGCGGCTTCCGCCTGATATCGGGGACCCGCGCGTCGTCGGCGGGGTAGCCGACCACTAGGAGGAGAAACGGCTTTTCGTGCATCGGCCGCCCGAGGATGGAATTAAGGAAACCCATTGGGCTCGGGGTGTGCGTCAAAGTCGCGAGGCCAGCGTAGTGCAACGCGGTGATCAAGAGGCCCGTCGCGATGCCTACCGACTCTGTGGCGTAGTAATGTTTCATCCGCGTGCCGTCGCCATTTTCATGGAAGGGCTGGGCAAAGATACCAATGAGCCAGGGAGCCCTTTCGAGAAAGGGTTTCTCTGCATCGGTGCCCAAGGCAGCCAAAGCGGCCAACCATTCGGCGGGCGCGCGGTGCTCGTAAAATTGGCGTTCCTCGATTTCCGCCGCCACCCGAATCTCGTGCTTCATCGCCGGATCGCTCACGGCTGCGAAATGCCAGGGTTGCATGTTCGCACCGCTTGGCGCGGTGCCGGCGGCGCGGATACATTGCTCGATCACATTGCGCGGCACCGGTCGATCCGAGAAATCGCGGACGGTTCGGCGGCGCTCGATCTCCCGGTAGAACTCGGCCGCGCGGCTAGCCATTTCCTCGTTCGAAAAAGTGGGCCGGGGCGGCAGGGGAATGATGCGGGGGCTGCTCATGGCGAAAAGATTACACGAAAACAAATCCCGCGGAACTCCGGCCGCATGGTTTGCGAACGCAACCCGTCGCCGCGAAGTTGGGGTGATGTCGTTCACGAATATTCTGGATAAATTGGCTTCGGAGAAATCGTCTGCCATCCAGCGATTCGAAGGTTTTCTCGCGCCGAAATCTGACGCGGAACTGGAGCGCCTGGCTCAGGAATCACAGTCGCTGACCAGGCAAAACTTCGGGCGTACGATGCGGCTTTTTGCACCCCTGTATTTGTCTAACGAGTGCATTAATAACTGCAGCTACTGCGGATTCTCACGCGACAATCCCATCCTGCGGGTCACCCTCGAACTGGAGCAAGTCGTCGCGGAGGGACGGCATCTTGCCGCGGAAGGTTTCCGCCAGGTGCTGCTGGTGGCAGGCGAACATCCAAAGTTCGTCAGCGGTAAGTATATGGCCAACTGTGTTCGCGCTCTGGCGCCTGACTTTTCCTCGATCGCGATCGAGATCGGACCGATGGAGACCACAGAATATCGACCGTTGGTCCAGGCTGGAGCGGAGGCCTTGGTTGTTTATCAGGAGACGTATGATCGCGGCATCTACGCTGAGTTGCACACCTCCGGGCCGAAGCGTGATTTTAACTGGCGTTTGGATTGCCCGGAGCGTGGATATGAGGCCGGGTTTCGCAGGATCGGCATCGGTGCCCTTTTTGGCCTGGCGCCCTGGCGCCAGGAAGCGATCGCGTTGGCCGCGCATGTGGAATATTTGCTGAAGCGTTGCTGGCAGGCGCAGATCAGCGTGAGCCTGCCGCGATTGCGTCCCGCAGCCGGCGGATTCGAGCCGGCGCATACGATTTCCGATCGCGAACTCGCGCAACTGATCTGCGCTCTCCGAATTAGCTTTCCACAATTGGGGATCGTACTCAGCACGCGGGAGAGCGCCTCGCTGCGCGACGCTTTGGTGCCGCTCGGCATCACGATGATGAGCGCGGGCAGCCACACCGAACCCGGCGGATATACGGGCCAGGGAACGGCTAACCTCCACCTGACAGTGCGTGGCCGGATTGTCGCCCCCGAGTTTCGGGAGGGAAGCGATCGTTTGGCGACAGGGCAGTTCGAGATCAGCGATGAACGTCAGCCGGCCGAGATTGCGGCGTCGCTGCGCGGAAAGGGTTTCGAGACGGTTTGGAAGGATTGGGATCAGGCACTGCTCGCCTCATGAAGGTTTGGTTGAACGGAGAATTAGCCGACACCCGGGGCGCGGAAAACGTGACCGAGCTGGCGGAACGTCTCGGGTTGCATTCGAATACCGTCTTGGTAGAGCACAACGGCACCGCGCTGCATCAGCGCGAATGGCCGGAGTGTCGATTGGCGGAAGCGGATCGGATCGAGATCATCCGCGTTGTTGCAGGCGGTTAACGAAGGACGCCTCAATGCATGGACGGCGCCAAAACATCGTCTTTACAGCGGTGCTTTTATCCGCTGGTTTTTCACTGACTCAGTTACGCTCTGCCCCGCTAGAGCGTCCGCCCCTTGCCATCGTCAACGTCGGGGTCATCGATACGGTGGCCCGTCGGCTCGTGACGCCGTGCACGGTACTGATCGTCGACGGTCGCATCACCGCGGTCGGCGAATCATTCGCGGTGTCGATTCCGGATGGCGCCGTTGAAGTCGATGGACGTGGGCGTTTTCTCATCCCGGGCCTAGTCGACATGCATGTGCACCTATTTAACAATTCATCGCAGCGGCCGCCTAACGAGTGGGCATTTCCGTTATGCATCGCCAACGGCGTCACGGGTGTGCGTGAGATGCGGAGCGTGGCGGCGCAGATTCCGATTATGGCGCGATGGCGGGCAGAAGTAGAGCGAGGCGAATTGGTGGCGCCGCGAGTGCTGGCGGCGGGAATCGCGGTACGTGGTGAATCGGTGGACGAGGCGCGACGTCAGGTCCGAGAGGCGAAATCGGCCGGCGCGGATTTCATCAAAGTATTCTCGGACGTGCCGGCCATGCATTGGCGCGCCATTCTCGACGAGGCGCGCGCCGGGAAACTAACCGTCTGCGGACACACTCCTGCGGAAGTGAGCGCGCTGACGGCTGCGAAAGCGGGCCAGAGGAGCAACGAGCATCTCATGCAGTTGTTTGAAGCTTGCTCGTCGATGGAAGGGGAACTGCTTGCGGCACGGCAGGGCTTTAAGGGAGCCTCGGCCGAGAAAATACGCGAGACGCAGGAGGCGCAAGTGCTGGAGACGTTCGATCAGCACGCGTGCGAAAAAACGGCGGCTGCTCTCGCGAAAACGGATCAATTTCAAGTGCCCACCTTGGTGCTGCCTCATTCCGAAGCAAACCGAGTCAGGCCAAAATTTCGCGAAGATTTTCGGTGGCAACTGCTGCCTTCGGACGAGCAGGAACGTTGGACGCGGATTCTTGAGCAAACGGAGGAAAACAATCAGGCCCGGCAAAGATGGGAGGTGGCGCGGAAGATTGTCGCTGCTCTGCATTCAGCTGGGGTTCCAATTCTGGCGGGGACGGATGCGCCCATGCCGCTCGTATATCCGGGAGACGCTTTGCATGACGAACTCGGGTTGCTGGTGGAGTGCGGCTTGAGCCCGGCCGAAGCGCTGCGCGCGGCGACGCTGGGACCAGCGGAGTTTCTCGGAATAGCCGACACCAGCGGCTCGATCGCAGTCGGCAAGCGCGCCGATCTGATTCTGTTGGATGACAATCCGTTACGCGACATTTCCAACACACGAAAGATTCGCGCCGTGGTGCTCTCTGGCCGGCTAATCGAACGTCCGGATCTCGATGCGCTGTTGGAAAAGGCGAGCCGCAGGGCCGAGCCTCGGTAGCTACGTCGCGACGCGCCGGCGACCTCTCAAGAGGGATGCCTGCACGATAAATCCGAGCGCGAAGAGAGCGACAAAAACCAACGCGCGGATTCCCGGCGCGTCCACTGCCCAGTTCGCAATCAGCGCAGCGCCGATCAGAGCGGAGAGAGTGATGAGCGCCCAGTCGAGAAGAGCGACGGCAAGGAGTGCGGCTATGATCCCGGCACCGAAAAAAAGCAGGAGCGCGAAGCGGTCGGAAGTCGCGTAGCCCAAGTTCGGAAGCAGAAGCAGCGCGAAATGGCCTCCGGCAAAGAAGCCGGCGATGCCGATGGCGAGCTTTTGCGCAAACACGGCGAGAACCGCACCGAGCAGGCCGGCCACGATCGCGACCACGAGAACGAGCCATTCTGGGTGAAGAACCAGCCAGTGGGTGGCGAGATTCATTCCCGCGAAGAAGCCGACGATTCCGACAAACAACCAGTAGATGCGTTGACCGAAGAAGAGCAAAACGGCCGCCAACAAGAGAGTCGCGATCGTGATCTGCATGAGGTCGTTCGGATGCGAGGTTGCGATCAAGCCTGGCGCTTGACCACCACGCGCATTCCATCTGTAGAAACGACGGCCACGGCGGTTTCGGCCGGGATAAAATCCCCTTCCGTGACGACATCCAGGATATGATCGTCGAACCTCGCTTTCCCGCTGGGACGAAGGCTCGTTAGGGCGATGCCAGTGGCGCCGGGCGCTATCTTCGCCGCGGCGGCGAATTCGCGCGGCGTGCCGGAGAGAGAGGGCCCTGAGGGGATGTCGGCCGAGAGGACGAATCGGCGATAAATGTTGGTGCGCGGGAGATAGCGCGCGAGAAGGGCGATCCCGATCGCAGTGGCGAGGATAGCGATGAGCAGGTTCATGACGGGTCCGATTAACATCGCGCTGGAAGGCAGAAGACGTTGACCGGGATAACGATCGATCATCGCCCAAAGCAGGGCCCCGAGCATGAGAAAAGCGCCGAGGGCGCCGAAGAGAATGGTGGTGTGCGCGAAGATGAAAACTTCCGCTAGAACGAACGCAACCCCGAGGATAAACAGACCCGCCACTTCCCAGCCCGCGAGACCGGCGAAGTAGTGACCGAAGAAGAAGAGGCCGAAGCAAATCGCGGCGAGGACGCCCGGGATGCTGGCGCCGGGAATTTTAAACTCAAGGTAGGCGAAGATCATGCCGCCAAGCAGGAGGAGCGGTGCCAGCGAGGTAATCCAAAACGCGAGACGCTCGAAGCCGGCCGGTTTCACCAAGACGACTTCGCCCTTGAGACCAGCCTTTTGCACCACCTCGGCCACGGAATCGGCGATGCCTTCCGCGAGCACCGGCTTGCCATCGCTGCGGGCGGTCGCTTCCTGGGCGGTGAGGGTGAGCAAGGTGCCTTTCGGGTGGATCACGCGGTCACCGATTTTCACTTCCTTCTCCTTGTCCATGAAGGCTTCGCCCACGTCGGGGTTGTGGCTGTTGCGATTCGCTGAGCCGCGGATGAGGGCGGACCAATAGGAGATCGTCTTGTCTTTCGCCGTGATGCCCAGATCTTCGCCGGAAGATTTGATGGGGGCGGCGGCGCCAATCGCGCTCACGGGCGCCATGTAAATATGCCGGGTGGCGAGAGCGATGAGCGCTCCGGCAGAACCGGCGTTGGTGTTGATGAAAGTGTAGGTCGGGATACTGGCGCGGTTCAGGAGCTTGGTGATTTCCTCCGAGCTATCGAGTCTCCCGCCGTAGGTGTTCATCTCGAGAATGACGGCGGACGCGCTTGCGCTTTCCGCGGATTTCATGATCCGGCGCAGGAAGAGGAACATGGGCGGTGAGACTTCGCCCTCCAGTGGGATCACGACGATGCTGCCTTTTTTGATTTCCTCGCGGGCTTGGAGTTTGGGCTCCGCAACCGCGAGGCTGGCGAAGAAAAGCAAGGTAAAAACAAATGATCTCATGGCGCGTGGGAAGGTAACGGTGGCGGGCCGGGCGGCCTGCATCTAATTTGCCATCCGCCGCGCGGCAGACGAGCCAAAAGCGAAACGCATGGGCAGCATTCCCACAGAAACGATCGAGCAAATCGCGGCGGCCAACGACATCGTCGAGGTCATCGG
>JBDUAH010000102.1:0-8067 GCA_040004745.1 Chthoniobacterales bacterium
AACCCTACGTTCGATTTCGAGTCGAGTGCCTTCAACCGGGCTCAGCCACCCTTCCTGGAATGCGGGACGCCGTTTCGCGTAGCGCGAGGATTATTATGTAAGCGGTTGCCTTGTTTGCAACCAAAAGGCCACGCTCCGCGCGTTTGCGCGCAGGGCGTTTAGACGGCCCGGCGTTTCCCGCGGCGCAGGCGTGCTCCCAAGAGCAGCACGCCTCCCACCGCCAGCGCGATCGTCGCCGGCTCCGGCACGGCGCGAATGTTATCGATGCCGAGAACCCCAACGACCGGATCACCGTTGAGATTTGTCGAGCCGGCCTCGTTGATGATGCGCAATTCCTCAAAGCCGTTCGCAAAAAAAGTGTTGTAGGCGGCCGGGCCGCCGATCGCGGTGAGGCTCCCGGGGGCGATCGAAATCGAGAAATGCTGCCAGCCGCTGCCCGGGGCCAGGATGACTCGCGCCGAGAGATAGCCAGACGAGCCCTGCGAGAGATCAGTCTTGAATGCGAGCCGAATTGAGAGCGTGACCGAGCTCATGTTATTGAGGTCGAATTCGATCCTGTTCACGCCCGCCGCGAGGTAATTTCCCGTCCATTGACTAACGATGGGCGGGACGTCGAACGGGTTGTTGTAGTTCTGCGCCACCAAACGACCACCTTGGCCGGCACCGTTGGCGGTGACTTGCAGATAGTTATCGCCGGCGCCGAGCGGACCGCCGCCATTGATGCGCTGGACCATGGAAGCGCCATTGACCCAGTTGAAACGGTCTAACGGATCCGCGGATTGAAAATCGTCCACCTGCCCGAGCGTGATGGCGCCGGCAGGCCGGGCGAAACAAAACAGCAGCACGGGAAACGCGATAAGCAGGGCGAACTTCTTCGGCATTATGACGAGAAGTTACAGGCACCCGAGCGCAGAAATCAAGCTGCTCTCGGCTAAAAATCGGGCGGCGCGGAACCTTCGCCAGCCGAGCACCAAAAGTCCGCCTACCAGCAGCGCCGCCGCAGATGGCTCCGGCACGGCGCGAATATTATCGATCCCGAGCTGACCGGTCACGAAATCGCCGTTCAAGTTCGCCGTGCCCACCTCGTTAATGATCCGGAAATCCCCCAGTCCGTTGGCGAAGAATGTGTTGTACGCCGCCGGCCCACCGACCGCGATCAGGTTCGGCTGCGTGATCGCGATTGAAAAATGCTGCCAGCCACTGCTCGGCGCGAGAATCATCGCCTGCGAAAGGTAACCCGGCGCGTTCGACAGATTCTGTGATTTAAACGCAAACCGGATGGAGAGGCTCACCGAGCTTTGATTGATAAGATCAACCTCGAGCGTCGTAATGCCCTGCGCCACCCAATTTCCCAGCCACTGGTTTAGGTTAAACATCGTCAGCCGGCCGCCCTGACCTGTCCCATCGGCGGTCAGTTGCAGATAGCGATCGCCCGCGCCCGCCGGGCCGCCCGTGCTCAGATTCGTGAGATAACCAGGCACACCGTTGGCCCAGTTCTGCAAACTTCCGTTCTGAAAATCATCAACCTGCCCCAGACTAATCGCGCTCGCCGGCTGCGCGGAGAAAACGAGCGCGAAAAGCAGAAACATCGCAAGGAGGATGGCGGTCGTTTTCATCACGCGCGAGTGTGGAGAAGCGCCCGGCTCGGAGCAAGATATGAATGCCGCCGTCGCCGGTCATGTCTCCGACGGAAGGAAAGAGAAAACTCGCTTCGCCCACAGCTTCCGCGCAGGATGCGCGCATGGAGCCCACGCTTGGTCACGGCAAGATTTGTTACCTCGAGCTTCCAGCCTCCGATGTCGCTCGCTCGGCCACTTTCTACGAAAAAATCTTCGGCTGGACCCTCGGCACTCGCGGCGACGGTTCCATTACCTTCGCGGACGGTGTCGGCCAGGTAAACGGCGTCTGGATCCCCGGCGCCCCGCCCGCGACCGATCCGAAAATCATCATCCACATCATGGTCGACAACGCCGAGGAAACGCTGCGCGCAATCGTCGCGCAAGGCGGCGAAATCGTGCAGCCGATCGGCGCGCACGCCCCGGAAATCACCGCCCGTTTTCGCGACCCCGCGGGTAACGTGCTAGGCATTTATCAGGAGCCCGGCCTGGAATAGCCGTGCCGACGAGCATCGCCAACGCCAGCGTTGGATTTTTGAATCCAAATCCGTCGCCCACCGCATCCATTCAATAGAAGCCATGGAAACTACCTACCCACAACCGCCGCCCATCCCGCCAGCCGCCCCCGCCCTCAACAACGTCCGCACCTGGTGCGCCTTCGCCCACGCTAGTGCCCTGCTCGGTGTCTTCCTTCACTTCCCCGGCCACGTCATTCCGCCGCTCATCATCTGGCTGGCCAAGCGCGACGACTCTCCGGAGATCGACGCGCACGGCAAAGAAGCCCTCAACTTCCAGATCTCGATGCTCCTCTACAACGCCGTCGCGGCCGTCTTCTGCCTCGTCCTGATCGGGTTCGCCTTCCTCGCCATCCTCTGGGTCCTAAACGCCGTCCTCGTCATCGTCGCCGCCATCCAGGCCAGCGATGGAAAATTCTACCGCTACCCGATGACGATCCGGTTCATTCAGTAACGGAAGGCGCGCGCGCAGCTTCCCGCTCTTCCTTGAGCGCCGTTTCGAAAGCCCCCTGGGCTCTGGCCACGAACGCGTTGTAACCGTCGGGATCGAGGAAGACTCGCGGGCCTTCCTCAGCGAGGCGCGGGAGCTTGCTCTTGAGATCGAAGTAGCTGCCGTGCGCGCCGAGGAAGATGTCGCACGGGAGAGAGAGCAGTACGCGGAAGGTGCGTGCGAAGTCCTGCGCGATGCCAGGGTATGACGCCGGCTGACCGGGACGATCAACGAAGTGAAAGTCCGACCAGAAACTCAAGCCGCCGACGATAACAACGTTGCGCCCCTGATCGACGGGGTCCCCGGGAAGATGGACGGGAAAGGTCCACGTGGTACAGCCGCGGGTGTGGCCGGATGTTTTGTGCGCGGTGAGCGTGACGCCGCCGAGCTCGACGGTATCGCCGTCGTGCAAAATCCGGTCCACCGGGGCGGGCGGATAGGACGGGACGGAGCCGGTGGCGCTGAGGAAGTCGCTCTGGCCACCGCTTTCCACGACGTCCGCGTCGCCTTCCATGACCATGTTTTTCGCATGAGTCTCGCGCAGGATTCGCGCTGCGCCGCCCAAGTGATCGAAGTGCGCCTGGCCGTTGAGCAGGATTTTTGTATCCGCCCATTGGAAGCCCAGCTTCTCGACGCTCGCGCGAATCAGCGGCGGCGACGATTCTAGATTGGCGTTGATGAGGATGTTACCGGCGGAGGTAGTGACAAGGAACGCGGCCAGATCCTGGCTGCCGACGTAGTAGAGGTTATCGGCGATCTGGAACGGCGACAGCGGCGCCGTCCACTCAGGGTTGATTTCCGCGCCTACCGGCAGAGCGAAAAACAGGGCAAAGAGCGGGACGAGGCGTCGCATGGATGAGAGAGGTAGACTACGGCGTCGTTCGGATAACGCTACGGTCGCGCGTTCACTCCAGGTGAATCTACAGTCGTGCGCTATTTTTTCTCCGCCAATGGCAGGTACGCCGCGTAACCTTCCGCTTTCATGCGTTCGACTGGAATGAAGTGGAGGGCGGCGGAATTAACTGAGTAGCGCTGGCCGGTGGGCGACTTCGGGTCGTCAAAGCGATGGCCGAGGAAGGCCTTGCTTCGTTTCGCTTGCAGTTGGGTGCGCTGCATATCGAACCGCGTATCCACGCTCTCGAGCAGGAGATCGTTCGAAATGGGTTTACTAAACGAAGGCATCCCGAGGCCCGCGTCGTATTTATCGGCGGAGGTGAAGAGCGGTTCGCCGGTGATGACGTCGTTGTAAATGCCGGGGCGCACCTCGGCCCAATATTTGTTTTGGAACGACATCTCGGTGTGGCCTTCGCGCACGACCCCGAAGGCCTCCGCATTCAGGCGGTGTCGCAGGACGGCGTCTGTCGGCAGCGGCCGGTTCGGATCGAAACCGGTTACCTGCTTCACCTCTCTTTCGGCGACAAAGATGAAGTAGAAGACGGCCGCGAGCGCAAGCGCGACGAGGACGCCAACGCCCAGGTAAGTGCTGAGCGTCGATTTCTCTTCGCTGGTGATTGGGCCGCCGTTCATCGGATCGTGCTTCCGGCATTAGAACAGAGTTGTGCCCTGTGCGCCACGGCATTTTCCGGGTGTGCAGGGCGCTCGCGACGGCGGGCGGCAGGCGGCCTCTCCTTCACTCCGCCCTGAGCGCGATCATCGGTCCGGCCATGAACGTGAAGGTGACCGGGCCGGAGGCACTGACGCGCGCGGAGAAACCTCTTCAGCCGACGGGCGCGGGTGAGGGCGAGCGCCGTCAAGCCGGTGGGCGTCCAGCGTTTTAGAAAAATCGGCTCTAACACGACGATCACGTGGTCGCCTGCGCTTTTGCGTCGAGATGATGGCCGACGACAAACTTGAAGAGCACAAAGCAGAGCCCTGAGCCTGCGGCGAAGCCGGCATGCATGAGCCAGAACGTGGTCGTGGGCATGGTCTGGTAGAAGCCGCCGACCCAGCCGACGATGGTGTTGGCGAAGAAGAAGGCCAGGTAGTAAAGGCCGATGATGGTGGCGTTGATCGCTTTGGGCGCGACTTTGGCGAAGAGGGCGAGGCTGACGGGCAGGAGATGGGCGAAGGCGATGCTGTTCAGGAAATGGAAAGCGACGGGCCAGAAGAGGCCGATTTTTTGGCCGGCGCCCTGGGTGGCGGCGGCGGTGAAGAGGCACATCGCGCCGGCGATGGAGAAGCCGGAGCCGATGATGATTTTGGTGATTTCGTCGGGTTCGCGCCAGCGCTTCCCATACCAACGGTAGAAGACGGCGACGATGGCCAGGAAGCTGACGCTGACGATGGCGTCGAGGGTGACGAGCCAGGTGGTGGGAAGTTTGTGGCCGCGGAAGACGAGGTCGAACTGCTGGTCGCCCCAGATGAGGTAGGCGTTGAAGATCTGGTTGTTCGGGACAATGGCGACGGCGAGAACGGGGATGAGCGCGAGCAACGCAATGACAGCGCGCCAGTCGCGTCCGGTAAGTGCGACGCGCGGTGTGGCGGCGGCTTTCGCGGCGCGGGCTTCGATTTCTTCGCCGCGCAGATATTTCTGGCCGAAAAGATAGATGGCAATGGCGAGGAGCATGCCGACTCCGGCAGCGGCGAAGCCGTAGTGCCAGCCGTAGATTTCGCCAAGCGTACCGACAATCAATGGCGAAGCGATGACGCCGGCATTGATGCCGAGGTAGAAAATCTGGAAGGCGTCGGCACGGCGGAGATCCTCGGGTTTGTAAAGCGAGCCGACCTGGCTGGCGATGTTGCCTTTGAACATGCCGCAGCCGAGCACGAGGCAGAGGAGCGCGAAGAGGAAGAAGGCTTCGAAGGCCATGAGGAAGTGCCCGGCCGCCATGGTGAAGGCGCCGAGGAGAACGGTGCGGCGCCGGCCTAACAAGCGGTCGGCGAGGAACCCGCCGAAGATGGGCGTGAGATAAACGCTCGCCGCGTAGGTGCCGAAGATAGCGGAAGCGAGCGCCTGGCCGTCGAGCCCGCCGTAGAGGTGGCGGAAGCTTTCGAATCCGATGACGTGCTCGATGCGGCCCGGGAGCAGTAGATACTTGACCATGTAGAGGACGAGCAGCGCCTGCATGCCGTAGTAGGAAAAGCGCTCCCATGCTTCAGTGAAGGCGAGATACCAGAGCCCGCGTGGATGGCCGAGGAAGTCCGGTATGTGGTCTTCGCCCACAAGCGGCGCGGCATCTTCGGGTTCGGCGGTGGCGGTCATGTGGGCGGCAGGTTACCGGAAAACGGGGCGACGTGTAAATGGCACGCTGACGCGCTCTGTTACGTGCAGTGAACTCATGAGAACCGAATGGTTCTTATGAAGCGTTTTCTCGCAGTGGTGCTGGCGATGGGATTTTTCGTGGTCGCGGCTACGGCCGACGATAATCTGCGGGCGGTGCAGGCAAAGCTTAAGGAGGGCGGCTTCTATTTTGGAAAAGTTGACGGCGCGCCGAGCAGCGAATTATCGGCTGCGATGACGCGCTACCAGATTCGGAATGGACTCGAAATCACTGGAAAGCTCGACCCGAAGACGAGCAGGGCGCTCGGCGTAAAGGCGGAGACAAACATCCCGGCGGCAGACTCCGAGACCTGGCGTCGGCTGCGCAAGACGGACCAGCAATTTATCGAGCGGGCGAGGGCTGCGCAGAAGGCGCAGTCGCCCGTCGCGCCGCGCAAGAACGCGATACACGAACCACGCACACGCGCGCTGGAACCCGTCGATGAAAGCGGTTCGAGGTTGATCTTGAGCCGGGAGCGTCTGCGGGATTACGTGGCCGCCTTTGTGCTCGCCGGGTTGGATCCACACGTGGGCGCCGAGCTGGAATTCTTTGCGGACCGCGTGCGCTATTATGATGATGGGATCGTCGGGCGGGAGAAAATTCGTCGAGATCTACAACGCTACGATGCGCAGTGGCCCCAACGACGTTTTCGACTGGCCGGCGAGGTAAATGTGGAGCCGCAACCGGACAGCCGCTTGCGAGTCACATTTCCGCTTCGTTACGAATTGCGGAACGGCGCGAAACATTCGTCGGGGACGGTTCGCAAGACGCTGATCTTGGAGGTCGTGGGAGAAGATTTGCAAATCGTGGGCGTGAACGAACGCCGGGGCGGTTAGGTGCGCCAACCTACCGCGTTTCGCCCGCCATGACATCGTGCGGTTTCAGCGGGACGGGAAAGGGCTCGAGCGGCATCGGTTCGTCGTGATCGAGGAACTCGGTGCAGGTGCGGAAGAAGTCGGCTTCGGTCGTTAGGCGGCGGATGCGGTGGAGGAAGTCGCCGGTCGGTTCCACGCCGAGGCCGATGAAGTTCATGTATTTTTTCATGTTCGCGACCTGGGCCGCTTCGCGCGGGCCGGCGATGTGGACTGCTTCCCAGAGGGCGCGGATGTAATCGAGGACATCGCGTCCGCGCGGACGGAAGATTTCTTCGCCGCGGCGATGCTCGCGGATCTGGCGGAAGAGCCACGGATTCCGGATGACGCCCCGTCCAATCATGAGCCCGGCGGCGCCGGTTTGGGCGAGGACTTCCTCGGCTTTGGCGGCGGAGTAGATGTTGCCATTGGCTAGGACGGGACAGGGCAGCGCGGCGACCGCTTGCGCGACGAATTCGTAACGCGGCGCGCTGCGATACATCTCCTTCACGGTGCGGGCGTGGATTGTAAGCAGGTCGAGATCGTGGCGGGCGAAGATGGGGAGGAGTTCTTCGAAAACGTCGGTGTCTTCGAAGCCGATGCGCGTTTTGACGGTAAACGGGACCTCGATCGCAGCGCGGAGGGCGTCGAGGATTTGGTCGATGCGCTCGGGATCGCGGAGGAGGCCGCCGCCGGCGCACTTTTTGTAAACGATGGGGACCGGGCAGCCGAGGTTGAGATCGATCGCGGCCACGGGATGCTGCTGCAGTTCGCGGGCGGTGCGGGTGAGCGCGGCGATGTCGTTGCCGATCATCTGTGCGATGACGGGGCGGCCAGTAGGATTCTCGGTAATGGAGCGAAGGATCTTCGGATCGAGGCGCGATTGCGGGAGGACGCGGAAGTATTCGGTGAAATAAATGTCGGCGTCGCCGTAGCTGCTGATGAGGCGCATGAACGGCAGGTCGGTGACGTCCTGCATGGGCGCGAGGGCGAGGACGGGCGCGCTTTCGCGGAAGAGATTTTTGAATTCTTCGCGCGTGCACACGGGGTGAATATGGTTCGGGTTTCCGGCATCGTCTTCGCGGAAGGGTGGAGATCGTCATCCCGAGCCGCGGAGCGAGTCGAGGGATCTCTCCGACGCTAGGCGAGGCACTTGTCAGGGTGGACTCCGTGCGCTTGGGCGATGCTTCGATTCGCGCGGGCACTTTCTCGGACGCGAATGGTGCGACGGCGAGATCCCTCGACCGTCTGCGCGGCTCGGGATGACCGGTGTGGGCGCGGGCGACGGAGAGTGCGCTAAATGCGAACTAGTCGTTATCCTTCTTTTCCGACGCG
>JBDUAH010000103.1:0-8042 GCA_040004745.1 Chthoniobacterales bacterium
ACGAAGGAGAAGGCGGCGGAATTCTGGAAAGCCGTCGGCGCGCCGGAGAAAGATGACGTGATGGTGGGCGTGGGCATTAAGCCCGTCAGCCGCTCGGGCAGTGTGCGCTTGATCCACAGCGCGATCAGCTACGCGATCAAAAATCAGCGCAAGAGCGTGACGCTGGTGCACAAGGGAAACATCATGAAGTTCACCGAAGGCGCTTTTCGGGACTGGGGCTATGAGATTGCGAAACAATACTTCGGCGCGGAGGAAATCGACGGCGGGCCGTGGTGCCAAATCCCGATGGGCAGACCGGGTGCGGGCATTGTGATTAAAGACGCGATCGCGGACATCACCTTGCAGCAGGTGTTGACGAGGCCGGAAGATTTCGACGTCATCGCGACGCTGAATCTGAATGGGGACTACTTGAGTGACGCGCTCGCGGCGCAGGTCGGCGGCATCGGCATCGCGCCGGGCGGCAATATTAACTACATCACCGGGCACGCGATTTTCGAAGCCACGCACGGGACGGCGCCGAAATACGCGGATCAGGACAAGGTAAATCCGGGATCAGTCGTCCTCTCGGGCGAAATGATGTTCCGCTACCTGGGCTGGACGGAAGCGGCTGACCTGATTTTGAAGGGGCTCAACGGCGCGATCGGCAGCAAGCGCGTGACTTATGATTTCGCGCGGCAAATGGAAGGCGCGACCGAGATCAAATGCTCGGAGTTTGGGCAAAATATTATTGATCACATGTGATCCTCCGCCGCGAGGCCGGAGGAGAGTGGCAATCGGAGTCGCCGCTTGAGAAGTGCGCGGCGGCGCAATTAGCGGAGAGCGGGTGAAGGGAATCGAACCCTCGTGTCCAGCTTGGGAAGCTGGCGTTCTACCATTGAACTACACCCGCGGACGAATCTCGGATTTTGGATGGCGGGACGCGGAATGCAAGCCGGGAAACGTCATTGCCAGGAAATGATGTCGTCTTTGGATTTCCCGCCATTTCTGTTTCCGCCATCGGTCTCCATGTCCTTGCCGAAGGACAACGAGATTACGCCTTGGCGCAACGGGGTGGCTCCGGCGTTGGATGTGTAGGGATTGGTGACGACGTTATTATAATCGGAATCAATCGTGACCACGTAGGGTTTGCCCCACGGATCATAAAACTGACCGTCGGCCGGCTCCCCCATGCCGCCTTTTGGCGCTCTGGTGTCTTTGGCATCGGGTGGTTTGATGAATTCGATCTCGCGGGGGTTCGTTGCCGCCGCTGCAGGCAGTCCGCGCAGTGTGTCGAATAGAGCTTTGCTGGAGATGCCGCCGGTACCGTAGGTATATTCTTCACCCTGTGTCCCGTTCGGGAGCGGATACTTCCCGTAATCGGTGTAAAACGCATTCACCGCAGTCACGATTTGAACGAGATCGTTCTTCGCCTGCGTTTTTCGGGCGGCGTTCTGGACGGACTGATAAGCGGGAAAGGCCAGGCCCGCTAGGACGGCGATAATGGAGATCACGACCAGCAATTCGATAAGAGTGAAAGCGCGCGTGGTGGAGGACATGTCTGGAGTTTTCATAGAATTGGTAGATGGATCAAACCCACTTTTCCATTTGCTCAGGAAACGGGCAGTGCGCGCAATCGGAATTATCCTGCAAACAGAAGTCTTCGTAAATCTGCAGCAGTCCCTGCTGATTCGCCACGGTGCGGGTGAATGGACGGCCACGGGCGTTGCCGCCAAAGAGACGGGTGACGGCGGTCTCGAGGCGCCGATTGCTCAGGCGAGCGGGTAATTTTTCAAAAGCGGGCCAGACTTCCGTTCCCTGCGCGGCGAGGAATGGGAGAGCGACGTTCGCGAGGATCTCGGCCACGCGCGAGTCGCCTACCAACGCCATTGATTTCGCGGTCGGATCGGAAGTGAGGGTGTAATGGTGGCTCCAGTAGGGATGTACCAAGCCGCGGAGGAACCGGTGCAGCGCACCTGCGGGATCGTCTGCACCTAACGAGCGCCGCAGCGCCGGCCATTCGCTGGCGATCTCTCGCAAAGCGGCCAGGCGCCGTTGTGGGTGGTTGAGCGGGCGCGCGCCGCCCAGTCGCCAAATTTTCTCGGGTAACGCGATGCGCTGCATGGCGTCGCGCTGGGGCCACCACTGTTCCCAAAGCTGGCGCAGGTAAACGCGTGTACCGGTCTCGAAGACGGAAAGATCGGGGGCGTCGAGGAATCCCGCCAGACCGAAGAGGAGCGCCTCCGCTTCTTTTTTCTGCGCGCGCAAGGTGGCCAGAGGGAGGCGTTGCGCGAGCAAAGTGAACGGAAGCTTGTTTTGTTTGTATCCGAGAGCGGCGGCCAGTTCCTGGAAAAGCGCTTCGTCGGCTCCGTGACACTCGATCATGGTGCGGAGACGTTTGGTTTTGCGTTGGAAGCGAAAACGCGCAGCGCCTTCCAAGACGCTGCGGACGCGTTCTGCCGGCAGATCTTGCAACGGCGCCTGACAACGGCCGGGTCGCGCGAGCGGGACGTTGGCGGAAAGCGTATCGGGTAGGGTGGCGAGATTCACCCGCACTTGCAGCACGTTGCGGTGCGAACGCGTGCGGCTGAAGAAGGTGTGTTCGCTCGCGTGCACGAAGACGTGCAGGATGGTGTCCTCGAAGTCTCGATTAACGGCGTGGCCGTGTGCTTCCCAACTGCGGTCGGAAAGATCGAACTCGATGCTGCCGCGCAGGACTTCTGCGCCGTCCACGCGGATGGCGGCGCTTTCAAAATCGGGCCCTGCTTCGCGATTCCAGACGCCGAATTGCACGATCTCGATCTCCTTCCCGCAGACGCTGCGGAATTGCCGCCCAAAGTCGCCCGCGAACCAACGGGCTTGCAGCTCCAACTCGTTAGGGTTGCGCGGCGTCGCGAAGAGCGTGCGCTCTTGAACTCGACCGCTGGCGCGCAGTTGCTGGTAGCGATCGGCGGAGGATGGAGCCGACACGCAGGCGACCCGATTTAGTTTTGCAGCGCTGGCTCTGGTTCCTCCACTTCCTCGAGCGAGGCGGCGGGAGTTTCCAGTCGAGAACGGAGATACTGCGTGATCTCCTCCACCATCGGTCCGCTCGAGCGCGGGAAAATGAAGAGATAGCGCGGACCCTTACCAGCGGAGGGAAAGACCGCGAGATTCTCGGAGAGGAACTTCGGCTCGCGCGCCACCGTCATTCCTTCGAGCGGAATGGTTTGGGCCAGGCCGCTGCCTTTCTTCGCCACGAAAACCAGGCGGCGTTGTTCTTCATTGGTGGCCACGAGCGCTCCGAAAAGATTTGCGGGGATGCGCCGTCCGCGACCGCTGAGGCAAGGCGCGGCCCAGGCAATGGTTTCGCTTAAAACGGTATGATTGCTAAAAATTTCGTGAAGACTGGCCGGCAAAGTCGTGGGCAAAATCTGCGGGTCGCCGGAGTCTGCGGGGCCGTTTAACTTTTTGAAGATCAGCCAAATCTTCGCTTTCATCGCGCGCAGGATTTTCGGGGCGAAGAAAAGAAAGGCAGCAAGGGCGAGAACGAAAATGCCCAAGGCGACGAGCGGATTGTAATGAATTAGGGCGAGCCCGCCGAAGACGGCCGCATCTTCCACCAGGCTGACGCCGATATTCGAGAAGGGCTCGGGAGATGCGTTCACCGCCAGCCGTGAGGAAGCCTTCGCGGTGTGAGCGATGAGACTGGTGCCGCCCGCCAGGAGAACGATCAAGACATCAAACGTAGGCGAAGAATGCCCCAGGACGCGGATGGCGAGAAACGCGCCGCCAATTGGCCGAATCACGGTGTGGACCGCGTCCCAGGCGGAATCGACCCACGGAATCTTGTCGGCGAAAAATTCAAGAAAATAGAAGACGCCAGCGACCACGATGATGGCTGGATGCCCGAGCACTTCGAGTGAGTGATACTGCGGCGCGAGCGCGATCCAATGCTGATTGATCGCCAGCCCTGTGACGAACACGGTCAGGTAAAGATTGATGCCCGCGAGCGCGGCGAGCCCGAGTGCAACCCCGAGGAGGTTGAGCTGTTCCACGTGAGAAATATGAGACGCGGGTGGGGATTGTCACGCGCTTTCCAGAGGGGAGTATCTCCCTTGTTTGCGTTTCCGCGTCGCCGCTGATAATTCCAGCCATGCTCGATATCCGTCTCATCCGCGAACAGCCGGACTTTGTGAAAGGGCGGCTCGCGACGCGCGGCGGCGAGGATGCGGCTCGGATTGATCAGTTGCTGGAAGCCGATGTCGAGCGACGGAAAAATGAGACCGCGCTGCAGCATCTGAACGGGAATCGAAAGCGTCTGAGCAAGGAGATCGGCGGAAAGCGGAGCCGCGGGGAAGCGTCGGAGGAGCTGGAAACTCAGGTGCGCGAGATTGGCGATCAGATCGCGGTTTTGAATGAGCAGACGGTCGCAAGTGAAGAGAAGCAGCGCGATTTGCTCCTGCACATTCCGAATTTGCCGCATGCCGCGGCGCCGATTGGCAGGGACGCGGCCGATAATCCCGTAGTGCGCAGTTGGGGCGAGAAACCGGTTTTCGACGGCGCGGTGCTCGATCACATGGCGATCGGCGAACGACTGCGGTTATTCGATCTGGAGCGCGCGGCGAAGCTGAGCGGTAGTGGCTTTATTTGCTTCACCGGAGCGGGTGCGAAGCTGGAACGGGCGCTGATTCAGTTCATGCTCGACCTGCATTCACGCGAGCATGGTTATCTGGAAATGAGTCCGCCGTTTTTGGTGCGGCGCGATTGCATGGTTGGCACCACGCAGTTGCCGAAGTTCGAGGAAGACATGTACGGGATGGAGGAAAATCAGATGTTCCTCGCGCCGACTGCGGAAGTGCCGGTGACGAATTTTCATCGCGAGGAGATTCTTCCGGCCGCTGAGTTGCCGAAAAAGTTCGTCGCCTACACGCCTTGTTTTCGCCGCGAAGCGGGCTCCGCCGGGCGGGAAACGCGCGGCATCATCCGGGTGCATCAGTTCGACAAGGTCGAGTTGGTCAAGATCACTACGCCGGAAACGTCCTACGAGGAACACGAAGCGCTGACGGCGAACGCAGAGCGAGTCTTGCAGTTGTTAGGCCTGCATTATCGCGTGATCGAACTTTGCACGGGCGACCTCGGCTTTGGCTCCGCCAAGACCTACGACATCGAAGTTTGGTCGCCGGGACAGAACGCCTATCTGGAAGTCTCGAGTTGCTCGAACTTCGAGGATTTCCAGGCGCGACGAATGAATGTGCGATTCAAGGATGCCGAAGGGAAGAATCGATTCTGCCACACGTTGAACGGCTCTGGACTTGCGCTGCCGCGCCTCTTTGCAGCGCTGATCGAAGCGGGTCAGCAAGCGGACGGCTCGGTAAAACTGCCGGCGGCGATTCAGCCCTATTTCGGAGGCGCGGAGATTCGGCCAGAGTAGCGGGACCGTCTTGGTTTCCTAATTTCATTCTGCCGCCTCGCTTCGAAAAAGATCGAGCTGCCCTGGGTTCGCCGACGCTGTCTCTAAAGAAGACGGCAGCGTCAGCTCAAACCCGAGCCGCTCCGCAAGGCGCTGGCATGTCTCCGGCGCGAAACCTTCGAAGTGATTGTTCACGAAAGCCCAGACGCCGCGCGATTCCTCACGATGGCGTTCGATCTTCAGCGCCCAACTCTCCAGCGCGGCTTCGCGTTTCCAGAGCAGCTTCCCGTAGCGATGCACGCGCTCGCCCGAATCATCGTACTTCGTCGTGTAATCACCCAAGAGCCGGATATAGACGAAATCGGTGGTGTGCGGCCAGGGCTCGAAAGGTGCCATGTTGCGCTCGTTCAGCGGACTCGTGTCGGCCCACACCCAGCAGACGTGGTGCTTTTCCAGCAACCTTATAATCTGCGGGCGATGCCACCCCGGATGCCGGAACTCGATCGCGTATCGGAAGTCGCGCGGAAGCTGCTCGAGAAAATTTCTCAGGACAGGCTTTCCTTCCTTCGGCGCGAAAGAGGGGGGTAACTGAATGAGAATGACGCGCAACTTCTCCGCCAGCGGTTCCATCACGCTGAGGAACGCGTTCAGCTCCGCAGTGCAATCATGCAAACGGCACGCATGAGTGATCGCGCGCGGTAATTTACAGGCGAAACGGAAGGAAGAGGGCGTGCATGCCGCCCAACGCATCACGGATTTCTCCGAGGGCGCTCGGTAGAAAGTGGAGTCGAGTTCTACCGCCGGGAAGTAATGCGCGTAATATTCCAGCCAGCGTTCCGGCGGCAGATCGGCCGGGTAGAACGCGCCACGCCATTCCTCAAAACTCCAGGCACAGGCCCCGAGTCGGATCTTTTGCTGAGCGAGAAGATTCAAAATGGGGGTCAAATTCTGAATCGGAAATGCGCGGTCGGAAGAGGGGTGCCTAACTTGACGGAAGCCCCAAGGTTATCTACCCTGCCGGAGCCGATGCACGACCGTTTTTACCCCTATTTCCTCCGTTTCTTCCTGGCTTGCGCCGTCGCTTGGCCGACCCTCAGTCCAGGGGCCGTCGTCTTCCGTCCGCAGAAGTCCAGATATCTCACGCCGGGCGAGCAGAACGTGAGCGGGAACGCCCAGCAGCTTTTCGCAACCGCGCAGGCGGCGGAGAATTCCGGCGATTCCAGTCGCGCGATCAAGGCCTACCGCACGCTCGTCCGCCGTTACCCGAAGGATGTTCTCGCGGAAGGTGCGGCTTATCGTTACGCCGTTCTCCAGGAGCAACATGGCGATCCCCTAAAAGCAGCGGCCGCCTATCGTGTCTTGGTCGAGCAATACCCCAAGAGCCCGCACTTTACGGAATCGATCGAAGCGCAATTTCGCATTGGCGAAACGTATCTACACGGGAAAAAGCTGAAGCTCCTGGGGATCCCGATCAAATCGTCCATGGACAAAGCGATCGAGATTTTCGCCGCCATCGTGCGGACCGCGCCCTACGGAAAATATACCGCGAGGGCCCAGTTCAATATCGGTCTGGCTACGGAGAAGCAAGGGAACGCTGAGGCGGCGGTCATCGCTTACACATCGGTCGTGGACAAATTTCCCAACGATCCCGTGGCCGCGGATGCGCAGTACCAGATCGGATATCTCTGGCTGACGACCGCCCGGAGCGGCGCCAACGATGCCAAGGCGGTGACCAATGCCAAAATCGGTTTTCAGGATTTCCTCCATCGCTACCCGAACAGCGAGAAGGCGGCGCAGGCGCGCGAAAATCTCCGCCGGCTTGATCAGAGGCAGACCAGCAATTCCTTTCAGATCGCCAAGTTTTACGACAAGCAAAAGAACTACCGTGCGGCGGTCATCTACTATAACGATGTGATTCGCCAGGAGCCCGGCTCGACCCAGAGCGAGCGGGCGAAAAAGCGAGTAGCCGAACTGCGGGCAAAGGTGGGCGACGCGCAGCTTCAATCGGCCGAAGTCACGGCCGCTACGGCGAAAAAGCCGAAACCCCCGCAGCGCCAGGAGCAGGCTGCGAGCGAAAGCGAGTCGCCCATGATGCATACATCGCCAAATGATGTCGCCCCGCTCCCTCCGCCGGAAGCTGACGAGTCCCTGCCTCCCCCGGCTTCACTTGCGCCCACGACTACGCTCGCTCCCGCCGAGCCCGAGGCGTCGCCCTCGCCCTCGCCAGAGGAGTGAAAACACTTTCCTGCGCTTTTTTGGTGGCGCTGATGCTTGGCGGTTGCGCCGGTTATCGCATCGGCGAGGTCAAACCGAACTATCTGAAGGACGTTCACAGCATCGCCATCCCGATGTTCAAAAACGGGACGTTTTTGCCTCGAATCGAAGGGTTGATCACGAACACCGTGATCAAACAATTTCAGCAAGACGGGACGTTCCGAATTGCGAATGAGGACAATGCCGATGCGGTTCTGCGTTGCACGATCACGGTGGTCGGCCGCAATCCGGCGCGGTCTGTGCGCGGCAATGTTCTTGCCACCACCGAGTTCAATCTCGGAATTGCGATCAGCTACACTCTCGTCGGCCACGATGGCAAAACACTCACGGGTCCGGGGCTCGTGAATGGCACTACGAGCTTCTTCGTCGGCTCCGACGTCACGACCGAAGAACGCCAGGC
>JBDUAH010000104.1:0-7989 GCA_040004745.1 Chthoniobacterales bacterium
CGCCTAAACGCTTGCCTCCGTTCATCGCTGCCCTCAGTTTTCCGGTTCATGCATACCGGCAAGCGATGCGCCCTCTTTCTGCTGGCCGCGCTCTGCACCTCGCCGCTCCGCGCCACGGAATGGAAGGTCATTCACATCAACAATCGCGATTACGTAACCTTCGCGAATCTGGCAGAGTTCTATCGCTTCGGAGAATATAGCCACGCCAATCGCACCATCTCACTCCGGAGCGAGCAACGCGGCATTCGCGCGCAAGCAGGCACCAGCGAAATTTACATTAATGGCGTGCGCTTCTTCACCCATTTCCCGCTTCTCGAACGCGCGGAAGGCCAGTTCGTCTCCGCCTTCGATGTCGGCAAATTGATCGAGCCCGTCCTGCGGCCCAGTCGAATCCAAAAGGCCGAGCCGGTCGAAACCGTTATCCTCGATCCCGGCCACGGCGGCACCGACCAGGGCACCGCGAACAAATGGGGCAGCGAAAAAAACTACGCGCTGGAGGTCGCCCTCACCGCCCGCGAAAAACTTCTGCGCGCAGGTTTTAAAGTGGAAATGACGCGCTCCGATGATACCGCCCGTTCCCTTGAGGAACGGATCGCGTTCGCGAACAAATTCAAAAACGCCGTCTTCGTCAGCATCCACTTCAATGCTGGCAGCGGAATCGGTGTGGAAAGCTACGCCCTGGCGCCTGAGGGCGCGCCTTCCAACGCCGCCGCCTCCGGCGAACATCACTCCTCGGAACAAGGGGCAATGAAAAACGAAGGCAACGCCCAGGACAGCCAGAACATCGCCCTCGCTGCCGCCGTCCACGCGGCCGTGCTCTCCGGTCTTTCCGCCTACGATCGCGGCATCCGCCACGCGCGTTTCAAAGTTCTCCGCCACATCCGTCTCCCGAGCGTGCTGATCGAAGGCGGCTTCCTGGACGATCGCGAAGAAGGCACGCGCATCGCGTCGGCGCAATACCGGCAGAAACTCGGAGCCGCCATCGCGCAAGGCGTGCAAAGTTACAACGCCGCCGTCAATTATCGTTCTGAGAAGCCAGCCACCTTCACCGTCGCACGCGCCAATCTTCCGCCCCATACCCACTCGATCAGCGAGCCGCTGGAAGACCTTCCGCCCGCGCCAGCCCCCACCCCACCTGAACCCTCTGTTTCCATCAATGGCGGCGAATAACGAATCCCGCACGAGTGCGCAAGGTGATCCCCGGCCGATCGGCGTTTTCGACTCCGGCATCGGCGGGCTTACCGTGGTCAGCGCCTTGCGCCGGCTCTTGCCTAACGAGTCCATCCAATATCTCGGCGACACCGCGCGCGTTCCCTACGGCGGCAAGAGCGCCGTTACCGTCCAGCGTTATAGCTTGGAGATCGCGGCTCTACTCTTGGAACGAAATGCGAAGACCATCGTGGTGGCGTGCAACACCGCTTCCGCGCTCGCGCTCCCGGTGCTCGAGGAACGCGTGACCGTCAGCGTCACCGGCGTGATTGCTCCTGGTGCCCGAGCCGCCACCGCCGCCACGCGCAATGGTCATATCGGCGTCATCGGCACCCGGGCCACGATCAAAAGCGGCGCCTATGAACGCGCCATCCGCGCCCTAAATCCAGAGGTCCGCATTGTCACGCGCGCCTGCCCGCTGCTCGTTCCGCTCATCGAAGAAGGCTGGCTCGAAAACAAAATCACCGATCAGATTCTGATGCAGTATCTCGAACCGATGCTGGACGACGGAGTCGACACGCTCGTGCTCGGTTGCACCCACTATCCGTTGCTGCGGCCCGCCATCAGCCGGCTCTTGGGTTCCGCCGTCACGCTGGTCGATTCCGCGGAAAACTGCGCCCTCGCCGTGCGCGATCTGCTCACCACTGAGAATCTCCAGGCTGCGCCCCAAAACGAATCCGTGTTACAAGTCGCGCTCACCGACCCACCGGACAGTTTCCTGAGCGTCGCGGCCGAGGCATTACAACTCGAAATCGGCGAAGTAGAAACGCGCCCACTCTAGCGGCATCCCCACGGTGGGGACGGCGCGCGGCGGCGTGTAGCCACGTCCCTGTGGGACGTGCGAGAGCGGCTCGGAGACGGGCACGACGTGGAGATGAGATCAGCCTCTCCCCCGCGCGTCCCACAGGGACGCGGCTACACGGCGCGTCCCGACCCCAGCCTCGTCCGCGCCGCTTTCGGCAATCCCTGCACGACCAGTTCATAAGAGTGGTCGATCATTTTCCCGATCTCCGCGTCCGGAATTCCCGCCGCTATCTCGACCGTGTTCCAGTGCTTCTTGTTCATGTGATAACCGGGTCTCACCTGCTCATAGCGATCACGCAGCTCCAACGCTCGATCCGGATCGCACTTCAAATTCGCGGTCGGCGGAACGTCATCCAGACCCACCAGCGCAAACATCTTCCCGCCCACTTTGAAAACCAGATGGTCGTCTCCAAACGGCGTGTCCTCCGCTGCGCCAGGCTTCTTCAGGCAATACTCACGAAAGGTGTCCGTCTGCATGTCTCGGGTCAGCTTGCTCCGACATCCGCAAGAGTTCCACCGCGCGCTCCACATCGCTCTCGCGCTCGATCCAAAAACTGACCCAGCCCGAACGCGGGAACACATGATGCGGCAATGCCCTTCCGGCCGCGATCGCCGCATCTCGATTCGCACGCCCGACAAACGCGTCGAAGAGGCCGTTCCCATGCACGTGTCCCAACTCACGACCGCCGGCCACAAACGCCACCCCACCAAACCGATGCACCGAAGGAGTGGCGTGGAATAGCTCCACCGCGCGCTGTTCCAGCAATTCGATCGCACGCAGCTTCCCGCGATTCGTCAGAGCCGTGGCCATTAGCAGCAACGCGTCAAAAAGCTGCGGCAAGAGCGGCATCCGGCCGAGCCAGCGGCCATGCCTAACGACAAAGCGAAAGATCATCCCCGCGCTTCCGACAAATGCTTGATGTGCCGCATCACCCGCAAGTGCACCTCCCGCGTGATGTCACGTGTCCACCAATCGAAATACCAAAGCGGCCGAACGCGTAGTGTGTACCAACTGCGGCCAATCAACATCGTCGAACCATCCGGATTCGCCTGCAGTTCAAATTGCCCGCGGTGCAACGTTACATGCCCGAGTAATTCCGGATCGTTCGGCTGCTCGGTTACGTCGAACGTCAGCCGACGCTGCGGTTCCAACTCCGAGACTACCTCTTTGAAAACGAGTCCGTTGCTGAAAATGCATTCCCGTTTCGCGCCGACGAACTCGCCTTCACAAGTCGTCTCCGCCGCACTCGGCAGCCCCACTTTGTTCAACCAATAATCCGGCTCATCAGTGATACGCGGAAACGCCACCACATGTTTCCAAACTTCAGCCGGCGGCGCCGCGACCACGATCTGATCAGTCACAACGCCACCTTCGTCGCCAACCATTTTCCCTTCCGCGAAAATCGCCAGAATTATGACTGGGAAAATCGCCAACTGCAGCCGCCCCTCCACTTTCCGAAAAATCAGGCGGCCGATGAGCGAACCGGCGAAGAGGGCGCCCCACAGGAGAGGCGACGCGATTAACAGACACACGGCGCCCTCCTTCACCAACAGATAAGCGCCGCCCACGCACATCGCGACCGTGAGCAACGCGCACAGCAAATATCCCCAAATGCGCATCTCCAGCCGCTGCCAAAAATATGCAGCGATAACGCCCATCGCCATCGGCACGAGCAGAAGATTTGCGTAGAGGGAGATGGCGGCAATTTCGTGCACCTTCGGCGCCTCCGTCATCGTCCGCCGGAAAATCCAGGCGTAGAGCACGGTAACCGCCCAGCCGAGGAGATTGGCCGCGAACGCTCCCCCCAGAATGCGAAACCAGCGGATCCGAGAGGGATGCATCGCCCCTTATGGCATCTACAAAACAAGCGTGGCGAGAAAATCCGGGTGGGGAACGTCGTGTCTCCGCGCCGGACGGAAATTTCCGGCCCGGAACCGAGGCGGTCGCGACCGCACGCCAGATATGGATCGAATGAGTTGTAGCCACGTCCCTGCGGGACGTGCGGGAGGGGTGTCGCCAACGGATGCCGCTTGTGCCCACGGAGTCTAAAGGGCACGTCGCGCAGCGACGTGGCTACAGTCGCGAGCGCGACGGCGGCCTTACCGTACTTGCGGCAGCAGCAGGCCTAACAAGTCCGCAATCTTCACCCGTTCCTGCTTCATGCTGTCGCGATGCCGCAAGGTCACGGTATCGCGCAATTCGTCGCCCTTCTCACCCAGCGTCTCGAAATCAATCGTTAGGCCAAACGGCGTTCCCGCTTCATCCTGCCGCCGATAACGACGCCCGATCGCCCCACCCTCATCATAGAAGATCGCCATATGCGGTCGCAGCAGCGCCTGCACTTCACGCGCTTTCGCCACCAGCTCCGGCTTGTTCTTGAGCAACGGGAACACGCCCACCTTGATCGGCGCCATCCGCGGATGGAAACGCAGCACAATCCGCGTTTCCGATTTCCCTTTCTCATCCGTCACCGTCTCCTCGTCGTAGGCCTCGCAGATCAGCGCCAACAACGTCCGATCCACCCCCGCGCTCGGCTCGACCACGTGCGGAACGAAACGCGACTTCGATTCCTCATCGAAATAATCCAGCGGCTTCCCGCTCGCGTTCTGATGCTGGGTCAAATCGTAATCGGTCCGATACGCCACGCCCTCCAATTCCTGCACGCCAAACGGAAACTCATACTCAATGTCATAAGTCCCCTTCGAATAAAACGCTCGGTCCGCATCCGGCACCGTCAGCACATGCAGCTTCGCGCGCGGAATCCCGATGTTTTCGTAAAACTTGAGTCGCTCCTCCAGCCAGTAATCAAGCAGCTTCATCCCCTCCTCAGGCGCGCAGAAGTATTCCAGCTCCATCTGCTCAAACTCGCGCGAGCGGAAAATGAAATTGCGCGGATTGATCTCATTCCGGAAGGCCTTACCGATCTGCGCGATCCCGAACGGCAGCTTCTGCCGCGACGTATCAAGCACATTCTTGAACTGCACAAAAATCGACTGCGCCGTCTCCGGGCGCAGATACGCGATCGAATCAGGATCAGCCGACGCGCCCATCTGCGTCGAGAACATGAGATTGAACGGACGCGCTTCCGTCAGGTCTTTACCGCCGCAATTTGGACACTGCTTCACCCCGTTCTTCTCCGGCACCTGATCCGCGCGCAGCCTCGTCTTGCACGCCCGGCAATCCACCATCGGATCGCTAAAAGTCTCCTCGTGTCCGCTTGCCTTTAGGATTGCGCGATGCGTCAAAATCGAGCCGTCCAGGCCCACCACGTCATCGCGCTCGCGCACCATCACGCGCCACCAATAGTCCTTCAGATTCCGTTTCAGCTCCACGCCGAGCGGGCCGAAATCCCAGCAGCCATTCAGGCCGCCATAGATCTCGCCGGCCTGAAAAATGAAGCCCCTCCGCTTGCAGAGGCTGACGATGCGCTCCATGCGCTGGGGGTCGGTGGTGGCGGTCATAGGAAGGATGACTGTCCGCAGATTTCACAGATTCACACAGATTTTTTGAGGACGAAGAAGGCAAGACCGCGTGGAACGGCTGCCCATAATCTGCGAAAATCTGCGCAATCTATGGACAAAGATTCCCCCGCCGATGTGCTTACGCTTACGCGTCGGCTTTGTGCATCACCGAAACCATCCAGCCCACGCCGAATTTATCCGTCAGCATCCCAAACTTCGGCGCCCAAAAAGTCTTCGCGAGCGGCATCGTCACCAAACCGCCTGACCCCAAAGCAGCGAAGACACGCTCTGCCTCCTCCTCATCCGGGACCGTCACGGAAAGCGAAAACCCATCGAAGTTCGCCGGCCCTTCGCAACTCCCGTCCGATGCCATCACGACGCTCTCCCCGATGCGCATACTGGCGTGCATCACCTTTTCCTCGAAGCAATCCGGCATGTTCCCTTCCGGCTCCGGGTTCTCTTTGTAACGCATCAACATGAGCAACTCTGCCGCGACCGCGTTGCGATAAAACTCGATCGCTTCTTCGCAACGGCCGCCGAAGAAGAGATACGGTTGGATGGCGATGGAGGAATTAGCTGGAGGCATGGACGAGAATCGATCCGTCTCGCCGAAGGTCAAATTGCCGGGGCAGACCCGGCGCCGCCTTGGAACCAGCTAATTCAGCACCGCACAAGAAGATGCACGCTCATCAACCAATCGAGAAGCGATTCGAAAGTATGCTCCTTATACTCGCGGTCATTCTACTTCTGTTCTGGGTCGGCGGCTTCGCCTTTCATGTGGCCGGCGGTCTCATCCATATCCTCATCGTTATCGCAGTGATCTTGTTCATTCTGCACTTCATCCGCGGTCGCGCCTAACGGCGTCGAATTAACCGACAATTCCGTCGCCGTGCGGTCGCTCCTGTGAATTGGAGCGACCAGCACGCGACGGTCGGAGCGTTCACTACCCGAACGCGACCTCTGGCAGCCTACTTCACCGTGACCTCGGTCTTAACCGAGTTCGCGATGAAACAATTATCGTGCGCAGCGTGATGGAGCTTCTCCAACTCCTCCGCCGTCGGCTCCTTTTCGCCGCCCCACGTGATCTTCGGATGCAACTCCACCTTCGTGATCGCCATCTTCCCGTCGGCGTTCTTCTCCATGTGCCCGACCGCCTCGTCTTCGTAGGTTTTTAGGACAAATTTCTGCTTACAAGCGATCGCGAGAAACGTGAGCATGTGACAGCTCGCCAGCGAGGCCACGAACGCCTCCTCCGGATCCACATTCGCCGGATTTCCGAGATAAACCGGCGCCGCCGTCGCAGTCATCGAATGGCCGCCATCAAAGCTCCAGGAATGATCGCGCGGATATTTCTGATACGAGAACTCCGCGTCGCCGAGTTCCCACTTGAGAGTCGCTTTATGTTCGGACATGCCTCTGTATAAAACGCCCCCCGCGAAGCGCAAGCGAGGCCCAGAGCGTGCTGCCGGGGGAATTTTTCTGGCAACTTCTGCCGGGGCCACTAATTTAGCGGCCCGCTGCACGCGGGGCGCGCGATTAGCTCAGTGGTAGAGCGCTTGCTTCACACGCAAGAAGTCGCAGGTTCGAACCCTGCATCGCGCACCATTTCTTTCCCACGCCGATGTTTTACACCTACGTTCTGCGGTGCGGCGACGGTGATCTCTACGTCGGATCCACGACTGATCTGCGCCGCCGCGTCGCGGAGCATTCTGCCGGCAAAGTCGACGCGACCGCGCACCGTCAGCCTGTGGTTATCGAATACTACGAAGCGCAGGCCGTAGCGTTGCCAATTTCGACAGAAGACATATTCCGGCGGGCGGATCTCGTGGCGCGCGTCCGCGTTCAAGCGGTCGAGGAGGCGCGCGACCTTGGAGATGGTGAGAGTTTATGGCGTGCGCGCGTTCAGGCCATGGAGGTCACACGCGGTATTCCGTCAGGAGCGTCGCAGTTCGACGTTTCCTATAAGGGTGCGGCGGTGAAGTATTGCCCCGAAGATTCGATGTGTCTTGGGATGAGCTGCCCGGAATACGCCCGCCTCACGGTCGGAGAGGAAGTCACCGTCGCGGCGTCGTATAGGAACATCGGCGGGCTTCAGTGCGTACTCGTCCTTTCGCACAATGGGTCGATAAAGCGTGATACTAGTAGATAGGCCTAACCAAGCGTCGAGCGAACGGCGGACCGCTGTGCGCGCCACTTTTGAGATGACTTTCACACTTCCACTCCGAGCGACGCGCGCTTTTGTCCGCCGTCGCTCATCTTGTTCTCGTTAGGTCTCGAAGGTATGCATCTTTTCGAAGCACACCTCGCGGTCGCCGAGACGACTGCTTCGCAGTCTTTCTACACTCGGGTGGTCGGACTGGAGTTCGCCCACCGTGATCTTACCCGCGACATCGTTTTCCTCTGGGCTGGCGAGCACAGGAGATCTATGCTTGGCCTATGGGGGCCAGGCACCACGTATGGCGGCGACTTCCACCGGTCGCATATTGCCTTCGCGGTGACTCTCCCGGAGTTGCT
>JBDUAH010000105.1:0-7918 GCA_040004745.1 Chthoniobacterales bacterium
GTTCGTCGGGTCCTCACCGAACGCTTTCCGTATCGCATCTTCTTCTCGGTTGTCGCCGAAACCCTCTACGTGCACGCGGTTCTTCACGGCGCACAACATGAGCGTCGTTGGCGCGGGCGAATCTGAGCTTCGAAACGCCCCAGCTCGTTAAAGCGCACCCCGAAACTCCGTCGGCGTAACACCAACCACGCGCCGGAAGACCTGCGCGAAATGGCTCGGGTTCCAGGACGTATTCGGCGCGGGGCGGTTTGCGAAAAGTCAGAAGCCGAAACTCGAAATGCCGAACGGGAGAGTGGGCGCCGCTTGTCGGCGGCGGTCGAATTGTTCTTGGTTTTGGAAGAGCGACTACCTGCCACTCGCGGAGATTGAAAGCGCTGCTTTCCGATGGCACGCACAAAAGTCTCAGAAATTGCGGATTTCGATGGAGAACAGGGGTCAGGCTACACTCCCCCGTCGCGACGGAAGAATCTGCGGACGTACCACAGGTATCCCAGCAGCGGCAGGATGAAGACCGCTGACAACCACGCCATCGGGGAGCGCCCCGAAAATCCGAGCGTCCGCATTTGTTCCACTTGTGCCGGCGGATAACCCATCAGCGCATAAACGTCGCTGAGGTCGTGCACGGAATATGTGATCGCGTTGGACAGGCCGAAGAGGATCAACGCCAGGAACACCACCCACCAACCACGCCACTCCAGCCTGTAGACCGCCCACGCGGCATAACCCCAGACCGCGGACAAAGCGATGTAGAATACCGTTCCGGCCACACCGGAGAGAAGAAATCCGAACAAAGGCGCCACGCGTACGCCGGAGTGAAAAACGGGCATCACCAGCATGGACAGCGTCCCGAAGGCCAGCCAGAGACTCACCGCCAGCACGGGCAGCGGGCAGCGATCCGTCCACCGCACCACCGGGTCGCGCGCTTCGCAGGTGGCCTTCACGTTCCGCCCACTGTAAAAAAGACCCCAGATGAGCGGCAGCAGGATAAAGAGGAAGCCCAGCATGACGATGGGCACGAGCATGAGCGCCGTCCGTGCGCCGCTGGAGAGCGGCGGCTGACCGGGAGGCTGCGCCGCGCGAATGACTTCCGCGAAATGAGATGCCATCAGGGCCATGGCCACGCACGAGATCAGCCCCATCGCCAGCCAGGACCAGGACCAGATCGCGAGCAGCGCGCGCGCCCAACGTCGAGCCATGATCGAGCCAACCCCGAGCCAAATCAGAATCACGGCCAGGACGCCGTAGAGCGCCGCGACCGGGAGCATACTCGGCGGGGCGGGTGCATTGGGCGCAGGAGGCGCCATGCGAGCCGCGAAGATCATCAACGGCACGAACAAACCGCACAGCCCGCCGAGACAAGCCGTGGCCAATCCGAAACACATCAGGCCAGCCTTGCGATCTTTAAATGGGGGCGACGCTGCGACTGTAGAATCCATGGCCAGCGAGGGTAAGGCAGAAATTCGGCGTCTGTCGATGTCGACCGGCGTCGCCCGTCCCCATTTCTCCCGACAGGCGCTACCCGGAACGAGGAGTGATTCGCGGCGGCGGTCAGGAGCGGACCGCGGAGTCCTGCGCGATCACACCCGCGCGGCAGGAGCTTTTCGGTTGACCGCCCCCAGGCGCCGTCTCACGCTGGCCGCTCGCGTTTCCACCTTTGACTCATTCGCTCTCGCTCAGAGTTACCCGCGTTTCGATTTCTAGATTTCCCATTTCCCGCAGTTCCAGAGCGCACCGTCATGTCGAAAATATCCTTTTCTGCTCCGTCGGCGGTAGCCGCGAATAGTTGGTCTCGCCAAATGCTAAGGTCGCTCGTTTGCCTCTGGTTGATCTGCTGTTCGTTCGCGCTGGGACAATCGGCACAGTCAGCGGCGCCGCCTGACGAGATGATGCTCAACTTCCCAGACTCGGAGTTAAGCGAAGTGCTTCTATTCTACGGCGACCTGCCATGTCGAAAAGTCTGGTTGGAGGCTGGTCTGGAGCAGAAGGTCGCCATCGTCTCACACGGTCCTGTTTCTCTGGGGGAGGCGTTGTCCATCCTGCGCGGCTCCTTGTTGCTGAAGGGGATTGAGGTCCGCGAAGTGGGGACCGCGGAGGTCTTTGTCTCTCGGGTGGCTGATCCGATGGTTCCCAATCTGCGCACAACCACTTATCTGCCGCGCCTGTCGCAAGAACGCGCGGAGCAGATTGCGGACGCGGAGTTTGAAAGGGTGCCCGAGCGCGTCGGTCATGAGTCCGACTATTCGTGCATGGTCCGATACCTCGTAGAAAAGCGCTCTTGGACGGTCTCCTATTCCCGCAAAAACGGCCGCGATGATTTCGCTGTGGTTATTGACGACTGCACCGAAAAAGTAAGCGTCTTCATGCCCTGATGACGGCGCCACGTCCTGTATGTTGAACATCATCGGATTGATTCTGCTTTATGGCGGCGCAGTTGCGTTACTCGTCGGATACATCGGCATTGCGCTTTGCGGATTCGCCATCAGCATCGGCCGCGGAATCCGAAATCTTATTCTGCCATTCGTCGCCTTCGGAGACGCCTACAATAGCTATCCTTTTCTCCTTTGGGTCTGGGGAGGCGGCATTGCTGGCGTGGTGCTCGGAGGCCTGTTCACGCATTGAAGCGCGCCGAAACTCCGCCATCGGCTTCCGCCGATTGTCTACCCCAGCAGCCGCGGATCGAAGGCGAAGGGCCGCGGTTTGCCGAGCTTGATTTTCGCAAAGTCGGGATGGGCGGGGTTGAGGAGAAAGTTCGTTTCGGCGGGGATGATGACGCTGGGCAGAACGAGAATGGCGGAGCGCGCTTCCCTGACCCAGAGATCGCCGATCGCTTTCGTGGAAGGCGGTGGGGGCTCGGCCTGCCAATCGGGCGGGAGTTTCCGGAATTCCTCCACCACAGCGTCGGGAAAGGTGAGCCGGAAGGCGACGTATTTGAACAGGACCGGGGGATTCAAATGCACCAGACTTTCCAAAGCGGCGAGCGCCTGGCTTTGGCTGGTGTAAACCACGGGCACGCCGCGCGAGTTCCAGCGCCCACCAGTGCGCGCGGCGCCAGCGCCGTTAAAGGCCGTGGCGGCGTGGCGTTCCTTGACGATCCGCCAGGCTTCCGGCATCAGGAGTAAACGCCGTGCTCGATCCGGCCGAGCAGATCTTCCACTTCGCGGGCGCCGACTTCGCTTTCGGCAAACTCGAGCGGCACGGCGCCGCCGAGACCGAACTGCGGCGAGCTGAGCCATTGGCGGGCGTTCGCTTCTGTTTCCATCACTTCCGCGGCGCGACCCATCAGCCGGGCGAAGCGGACGACGCGATCGGATTCGGCGGGCGAGAATTTTCCTTCGAGTTTCCGGCGATGGAAGGTGGCCTTGGAGAGGCCGAGCATGGGCACGAGTTTTTCCATGGGCACTGCGAGGCTGGTCTGGAGCGCTTCGAGTTCCTGCACGGGCAGGCCGTGGCGGAGAACCTCGACGAGCAGGGCCGGGGCGAAGGCGGCGGCGGCGGCTCTAGTGGGAGCGCCGTGCAGGCAGTAAGCGACGATCCCGGCGTGGCTTGGCGCTTTGCGGGTTCGGAGGGGCGTGCTCATGTGATAACTTATTTAGTCTCACATGAGAGGCGGGTCAACCCTCCAGGAGCGGCAGCTTCCGAGCCGCGGTGTCTGCAAATTCCGGGGCGAAAAATAGAAACTTGGCGGCTTGGAAGCCGCCACTCCTTGCAAAAACTTGGCGTGGTCCCAGAGGATCGAAATCCATCGGCTCGCTTCCCTACTCGAGCGAGGCCTTTATGAACGCATCGAGTTTGGGACGCGGTCGCGGGGCGGCAATAATGCGTTTTTTGCGCTTCCGAGCGGGGGGTTTCACGGCTAAATACGGGCATGAGCAGCGTTCGAGTTTTGGTCGGGACGCGCAAGGGCGCGTTTATTCTCACTTCCGACGGCAAACGGAAGGATTGGAAGGTCGAGGGCCCGCACTTTGCGGGTTGGGAGGTTTACCACGTCAAAGGTTCGTCGGTGGATCCGAACCGCATCTACGCTTCGCAGACCAGCGCGTGGTTTGGGCAGATCATCCAACGGTCCCGCGATGGCGGGAAAACGTGGGAAACGCCGGGTGGGGGGATGGAAAAAACGGCGGATGGGATGCCGAAGGGCGAGTCTAACAAATTCGTTTATGATGGGGTGCCCGGGACGCACATGTGGTACGACGGGACGCAGCATCCGTGGGAATTCAAACGTGTCTGGCATCTGGAGCCATCGCTGATTGATCCCGATTTGGTTTATGCTGGGGTGGAGGATGCGGCCCTCTTTATTTCAAAGGATGGTGGCGTTTCCTGGAGCGAACTGTCGGGTCTGCGCCAACACAAGACGGGTGCGAACTGGCAGCCGGGCGCGGGCGGGATGTGTCTGCACACAATCCTGCTCGATCCGAAGAACCCGCAGCGCATGTTCATCGCCATCTCGGCGGCGGGCGCGTTTCGCACGGACGATGGGGGCGAGACCTGGAAACCGATCAATCGCGGACTTCGCTCGGAGTTCATGCCGGACCCGACGGCGGAGGTAGGGCACTGCGTGCACCGGATCGCGATGCACCCGTCGCGGCCTGAAACGCTCTTTATGCAGAAGCATTGGGACGTGATGCGGAGCGATAACGCGGGCGATTTGTGGAGTGAAGTCAGCGACAATCTGCCCAGCGATTTCGGGTTCCCGATCGATGTGCACGCGCACGAGCCGGAGACGATCTATGTGGTGCCGATCAAGAGCGACTCTGAGCATTTCCCGCCGGACGGGAAGCTGCGTGTTTTCCGCAGCAAAAGCGGTGGAGGGGACTGGGAGGCGCTCACGAATGGGCTGCCGCAAGAGGATTGCTACGTCAACGTGCTCCGCGACGCGATGGCGGTGGATTCGTTAGACTCGTGTGGTGTCTATTTTGGGACGACGGGCGGGCAGGTCTACGGCTCGGCCGATGGCGGCGATACGTGGAATGCGATCGTGCGTGATTTGCCGGCAGTGCTGTCGGTGGAAGTGCAGACGCTGCCATGATTCGCGTCGCGTTGCCGCATCATCTCCGCACGCTCGCGCGCGTGGATGGAGAGGTTTCCCTGGAGGTCGAGGGACGCGTCGTCACCATCGGCGCGGTGCTCGATGCGCTCGAGGCGCGGTATCCGGCACTGCGTGGGACGATTCGCGATCACGCCACATTAAAGCGGCGTCCGATGGTGCGCTTCTTCGCCTGCGAAGAAGACGTGTCGCACGAACCGGCAGACATGATTTTACCGGAAGCCATCGCGTCTGGTGCGGAGCCGTTCTTTATTTTGGGTGCGATCGCCGGCGGTTAGCCGGACGCCAGCGAGAAATCTTTGTGATCTTTGTGACCTTTGTGCGAGGCCTCTGGGCATGAGCCAATCATTCGAAAGTTCGCGCGCGGCGGAACCAGTGGGCGCATTTCCGCACGCGAAACGCGTCGGTAATCTACTTTTCCTTTCCGGGATCGGGCCGCGGGTGCGCGGGAGCACAGAGATTCCCGGTGTGACGCTCGACGCCGACCGCAATATCATCAGCCACGACATCGAGAAGCAGTGCCATGCCGTTTTTGAGAACGTGCGCTTGGTGCTGGAAGACGCGGGCGCGAGCTGGAACGACATCGTGGATGTGACGGTTTTTCTGACCGACATGAGGAATGACTTTCCGATCCTCAATCGCATTTACCCGGAATATTTCGCGGGCGAGGGGAAGCCCAACCCAACGCGCACGACGGTGCAGGTAGGCGCGCTGCCGACACCGATTGCGATTGAGCTCAAGGTCATCGCGATGATGGGTGAACGGCAGGATTAAGAGGATTTTCAGGATTAGGGTTTCGTAGAAATCGCGCTGAGCCTGATTGGAACATGTCTTCGTTTCGCATCGCCGCGGTGGACCACACAGGTTTCACGGTGGCCAACCTGGAGCGCTCGCTCGCTTTCTGGCACGACGTGCTCGGTTTCGAGCTTTCGCACCTGCCGCACCAAACCGGAGATCTCGCGAGCGAGATCACCGGAGTGCCAGGCGCCGAGATTTCGATCGCGGTGTTGAAAGGTTACGGGCACAAGATCGAGTTGCTGGAATATCTGGCGCCGCCCGATCGGAAACATTTCGTGCCGCGGCCCTGCGATGTCGGCTCCGTCCACGTCGCTCTCGTAGTTGATGATCTCGATGCGGTCCTGAAAGCGATCGCGGTATCCGGATGGAAGGCGGCCGGTCAGCCGCAAACGCTGCGGGCGGGACCCAACAAGGGGAGACGCGTAGTTTATGTGCGTGATCCGGATGGAACGACAATCGAGTTCATGCAGTTGCCGCGACCGGGACAGGATTAACAGAATTGGGTTTCATTGTAATCGGGATAATCCTGTTTAAATGGTCTCAATGAGTTTCTCCGCCGACGAAGATTTCGCGCTACAGCAGGATCGCGATGATGCGCTGGGAAAATTTCGGGATCGTTTTCACCTTCCCGCAGATCCAAACGGGAAACCGCTAATTTACTTTGTCGGTAATTCGCTTGGGCTGATGCCCAAGGCGACGCGCGCGCTCATCGAGCAGGAATTGGATGATTGGGCGGGACTAGGCGTAGATGCTCATCTGGAGGGAGCGACGCCGTGGTATTCCTACCACGAGACGGTGCGGGAAGGCGCGGCGCGGTTGGTGGGTGCGCGGCCTAACGAGGTGGTCTGCATGAACAGCCTGACGGTGAATCTGCACCTGATGATGGCCACGTTTTATCGCCCGACGAAAGACCGCCATAAAATCTTGATGGAGGAGCCCGCGTTTCCTTCCGATACCTACGCGATCAAATCGCAGATCGCTCACCACGGCTTCGATCCAAGGGAGGCCTTGATCCTGGTTCGGCCGCGGGAAGGGGAATACACGGTCCGTCAGGAGGACATTGAGGCAGCGATCGAAAAACACGGGGACGAAATCGCGCTGGTGCTTTTTGCGGGAGTGAATTTCTTCACCGGCCAATTTTTTGAGATCGAGAAGTTAACTGCCGCGGCGCAGGCTCGCGGTTGCAAGGTCGGAATCGATCTCGCTCACGCGGCCGGCAATCTGCCGCTTTCGTTACACGATTGGAACATCGATTTCGCCGTCTGGTGTTCGTATAAATATATGAACTCGGGGCCGGGCGCGGTTGCCGGCGCTTTCGTCCACGACCGGCACGTCAACCACCGCTCGCTCCAGCGTTTCGCCGGTTGGTGGGGGAACGATCCGGCCACCCGTTTCCGCATGCAGTTGCAACCCGAATTCGTGCCCGTGGCTTCGGCGGACGCCTGGGCGGTGAGTAATCCGCCAATCTTTTCGCTCGCGCCCCTGCGCACGTCGCTGGCTATTTTCGAAGAGGCTGGCGGGATGCAAAAACTGCGAGCGAAATCGGTTCGCCTAACCGGTTATCTCGAGTTTTTGCTTGAGCAATTGCCGGGGAAGAATTTCACCGTGATCACGCCGCGCCTTTCGGAGGCGCGCGGCGCGCAGCTCTCGATCCTGGTGCATTCACAGCCGAAAGCGTCGTTCGAAAAACTGGAGGCCGCCGGGGTAAAGTGCGACTTCCGCGAACCGAATGTGATCCGGGTCGCGCCGACGCCGCTCTACAATACTTTTCACGAGGTCTGGCGCTTCGCGCAGATTCTCGGAAGCGGGTAAGAAGCGCCCGCGACCAGGCAGATTCCGACTACTTCTTCGGCTTTGGCTTGGACGTGCCCTTCTGCGCGGGATTATCGCTCTCGCACTTTTCCTTCTTCTTCATGCACGTTTCTTCGCGCTTGGCTTTTTCCTGCTCGCAGGCGGCAGGATCGCGGCCCGTCGACTTGCATTGGTAAAAAGCATTCGTGCTCGTTTCCATGCACTGCTTGAACGTGTCGGCGCACGTTGCGACAGTATCTGGCGCGACGGACTCTTCGCGAAATA
>JBDUAH010000106.1:0-7890 GCA_040004745.1 Chthoniobacterales bacterium
TGTCTGATGAGGCGACTGCGGTTCCAGGAGCCGCCGGAGCGGCGCCGGCGGGAGGCGCCGGGGCTGTGGATGCCTGCACAATCATAAGCGAGGAACCGTCGCTCATCTTGGCCGTAGTGGGCGGAGCTGCCGCCGCAGCGTCGGGCGCCGGAGCCTTCGTATCCAGGGGACTGGACGGGGACGCTGGCGTGGTGGAACTGACCTGCGCGTGAGAAAGAGACATTGCCATGAGCAATGCCGCGGCTCCGCAGAAGAGAGGGTTAAGGCGAATGAACATAATGGTATGGAGATTGATGGCTGCGAGCCTGTCTAAAGCAGGAAGCAGACCAGCCTGTTTATCCTTCCTTTTCAGGAATATTTTATTAATCGGCGCACTGGCCCCGATGCCTCATTTCTCCTATGCACCGCGCGGTGCCGGGAAGGGCCGAAAAAAAATCTCCGAGGAGCTCCAAATGCCACCTCCGCCCACTCAATCTCGGGGTAGCGAAGGAGGAAAAAACCGGGCGGCAGTCTCAGGCCGCGCTCGCGAATCCCAGAGACGGAAGCTTACCGAAGTGCGTTTCCGGCATCTCTTGCACGAGCTGAATCACGCCCTCCTGCCACCGGCGCGCGATCTCCTGCAAATATGGGTCGTCCTCCTCGAGCCGCGCCCGGCGGTTCGCCTGGAGCGAATCTTTCTTGTAGCAAAGAATATCCACGGGCGGGCCCACAGAAACGTTGCTCTTCATCGTTGCATCAAGGGAAATGAGGCCGAATTTTACCGCATCAGCCAATTTCGTCTCGTAGCTGAATCCTCGATCGAGGATGGGTTTCCCATATTTGGCCTCGCCGATCTGCAGGAATGGGGACTCGCGCGTGGCGTGGATGCTGTTCCCTTGCGGGTAGATCAAGTGAACCTCAGGCGACATCCCGGCGATCTGGCCACCGACAATCAAATTAATATTGAAGGAGAAACCATCCGCTTCCAGCGCCGTGCGATCGCGTTTCTCCACCGCCCGCACCTTCGAGCCTATGTAACGAACCGTTTCATAAAGCGTCTGGCGATTCATGATGTGCTTCTTTTTCGGCACGCCGTCTCCGAGCACGAGGTCTTCGTCGATCATCGCCAGCGTGGCCTGCGTGAGGGAAAGATTGCCGGAACTGAGGATGCAAATCACACGATCACCCGGCTTCTCGAAGATCCGCATTTTGCTGCGCATGGTGATATTATCCATCCCCGCGCTGGTGCGGGAATCGGAAAGAAAAACCGCCCCGCTCCGGCAAAGCATCCCAAGGCAGTAGGTCATTTCGCCCCACCTCCGGTCGGATCTACGACCCGACCCTGGACGCGCTTGATCTGAGCGTGATGCGTCAGCACGTGAACGCGGCCGTCGCTTCCGCGAAAGAACGCGCTCAGCACCCAACTCACCAAACTCACGATGATCGCGCCCCAAAAAGCGCTCCCAAAACTATCGACCGTGAAGCCCGGGACAAAAGTCGGAACCCACCAAAGGAGGAGCGCATTAATAAAGAGAATGAAGAGGCCCAGCGTCAGCAAAATCAGCGGCGCACTCAACAATAGAAGAATCGGCCGGATAAAAGCGTTCAGAATTCCGAGCAACAAAGCGGCGCCAATCGACGCGGCGGTTCCGTCAACTCTGATTCCGGGGATCAACCGGGTCGCGATGAGGATAGCCACAGTCGTGATGATCCACCGGAAAATGAAATGCCGCACGGCCGCACCGTAGGCGAACACTCCCGCGGGACGCAACCCTTTAGGAAAATGGTTGCAAATCGATCGCGGTCCGCTGATGGATTCGAAACCAATTTTATCAATCCAGTGCCCAAAAAAACCAAGATCTCTCCCGCAATTTCCACTGCCCCCGCCGCCTCTGCGCCGCCTGAGGCCTCAAAGGGTCAACCCCGCAAACGAACTGTGGCCGCGCCCAAAGTGGCCGCGAAAAAAGTTGCCGCGAAAAGGAAGTCAAAGGCCCCAGCCACGAAGAAATCAGCGGCCGCCAAGAAGCCGGCCAAAGCTTCCGAGGGACCGTCCGACTCCGACATCCAGTTGCGCGCATATTTCCTCGCCGAACGCCGGATGCAGCAGGGACTCCCAGGGGACTCCTCCCACGACTGGCTGGAAGCGCGCCAGCAATTGGTCAAGGAAGCCGCTCAAAAGCAGGAAGCTTGAACGGCCAACGCTAAGGCGTCACTGATTCCAGACCGGGCACGCACTCCCTCACCTTCTCCAAGAGGCGGTTGATGGCGAAGGGCTTCGGCAAAAAGCCCCGAACTCCGACCTCCTTCAAGAGATCTTGCGCCCGCTTCTCCTCGCCTTGCCCCGAGACGAGAATGAGCGGCGGCAACACCCGCGGCGGCTGCGCGTTTTCGTAAACTTTCCCGATGAGGAAAAACAGCATCGCGCCGTCGATCATCGGCATGGAGAAATCGAAAATCAGCAGATCGTAGGTCTTTTTCAGTGCCAATTCGAACCCGTACTCCGGGTTGGACGACGTATCGACTTCGCAGCGGAGGAACGATGTCAGCGCTTCCCGCGTCACGCGCATGAGCGCCACGTCGTCGTCCACAATGAGAATTCTTTTCACAGATCAAAAGGTCCGATTGGACGCTTGCGCGAAAGCACGTGGCGTTTCAAGCTTTGTTTCATGGACGAGCCCGTAAAACTCCAGCTCGTTGCCGCCTTACGCGAACGCTTGGCGGTTATCGCCGACGAAGAGAGTCGCCTTGATACGAATCGGCACATGGCGCGTTTGCAGGAGGTCTCCGAGCGAATCGAACGGCTCGCCGCTCAGCTTCCAGCAGGTGCTGACCCGCAGTTACGCCATTTTCTGCAGCGCTGCAGCTACGGTAAAGCGCTGGAGCTGATGCAAAGTTCACCCGGATTCGCAGACGGCTAAAACTGGCGGGTCGATCGCAGGCGGAGAAGCGCCTGCTAGAACAGTAGCGGCTGATTCAACGGGCTGGGGACGGCGCGATCGAGTCCAGGTGGGCAATGCCATGAAGCGGCAAGTCAAACCCCAAGTGGCCCGACATATGCTTACTTCCTTTCCGCGTATGAAATACCCCCAACTAACAAAAAGACCCAGCCTGGCTGGCTTCACCCTCGTTGAGGTCTGCGTGAGCGCTGCGGTGCTCGGAATCTTCTCCATCGGCCTTTTCGCCTCCATTACGCGCGGCTTTTCGGTCATCCGCTCATCCCGCAACGACTCTGCCGCCGCACTCGCGCTCGAAAAACGGATGGATCAATTCTCACGAGCTGTCTGGACCGACGTCACCTGCAATTATCCTCCTCTCGAGGAGGGAGACCCGGAAGATCCGCCCGACGGAGCAGAAGTAGATCCCGACGCAGTTTATTCTACCGAATACGGGGACGAATTGGGCGACCTCGATACCGCGCCAGGGGTGGTCAGAATACTGGCTGTGCCGTGCGATGCCCTCAATAACCTGGACGGAGTCGAGGAAAAGATCACGATTGTCCCTTATCCGGACGCCGGCGCGAAGTTCATTACCGGGACCCGCTCTGGAACGACCATTACCACGAGCCTGTCTTCGGGCGACGACGATTACCGTTTCATCACGCAGGAAAAGGCCGTCAAGGTCACGGCTCGCATAAGTTGGCAATCTGGAGGCCAGACCAAGAGTATCGCCACCCAGACGATCGTCGCCAAAGGGAGCTAAGATGAAATTTCTAGGCGATCAAAAATTCCGCGCCGGCTATACCCTCACCGAGACGGTCGTCTCAGCCGGGATCTTTTCACTGATCCTGGGAGCCGTCGTGGTAGGGTCGGTCGCGCTCCAGCGGGGGTTCGCTTCGGCCGAAGGGTTTGCGGCCAGCCGAATGCACCTGCCCGATCTGATCTCGATGGACGCGCGCCGCGGATACACCGCGATTCCGACACAAACGACGTCTGGCACCTACTCTTTGCCGCTCACGATCGTGACGCCCGCGATCTACAACTCGGATGGCAAGACCATGATGGACCCCGCGCGCACCAAGGTCATCACCACCGTCATCGTCAAAGGCGGAAAATCCGGTAAGAATCCGCATAACTACAAACGCATCACTTGGCCGCTCTCCTATGGAACGAGCGGCGCGACGCCCACCACCACCATTACCTACACTCTGAATGGGACGAATGTCGTCCGGACGGCCGGCGGGGTCTCTCGGACGGTGGCCACAGGTGTGCAATCGGTCTCCTTCGATCCGCCGAACTATGACCTTACCCGCGCAGAGGCCTATTTCCTGACCTGCCGCATCACGTTTCTCAAATCCATCTTCACCAAGACCGCCGAGCCGACGAGCAACATCTTGGTCTCATCCATCCTCACTCGAGGCGACTTTTATGACAATGATCATGACTAAACAAAACCGCATCCATTCCATCACTATTCCGAGGCCGCGCCGCACAGCGGAAAGAGGTAGTTCCCTCATCATCGTCATGCTTTCCATGCTGGTGCTGGGGATTGTGGCCGCTCGCATCCTGGAGCTAAGCTTGCAAAAAGCGCAGGGGCCCACCCAGGCCATCAGTTGGCGCTATGCGCTTAACGGTGCGGAAGCTGGAGTGCAATCCGCCCGCATGGCGTTGCTCACCTCCGCGACAGATCCTGACACCGCCTGGAGGGGGTGGTCACCGTCGGAAGCTTCCAGTTGGCCAAAAATCCAGACTTTCGCCCTTGCGCCCTCGACCAGAGACACCGAGCGCCCCCTTAACACAGATATCACGGTAACGGTCGATCTTCCGGCGAACCTCAACCCCGCGGGATCCGGATCACCCTACTATCGTGTGCGCTCTACCGGCACTGCGCAGATGCCGGGGACGACCCGGACGGGCACGGACGCCATCAATATCGCGCTCCGCCAGATGAAGCTTGCGAAAAACACCGCGAATCCGACCCCGCAGGTTTCCCGCACGGTGGAGACAATCCTGCAACCGACCACCCCGTTTACCCTCGCCCTCCTCGCGAACGACAAGATCGAAATGAAAAAGGGTAAAACCATGATCACGGACAGTTGGAACTCACTGACCTCCGATCCCTACAACCCTCAGAATTACGACGTAAACAAGAACGGCAACGGTGGCAGCATCGCCACCAACTCCACGGGCGGGAAAGACGGCACCGATAAAGTGATCCGCCTCGAACAAGTTTTTATCAACGGCGGGATTTACAAAGGAGGCGGCGTGGTGGAGACGAAGAGCAACGTCATCATCGCCGGAGACATCGTCGACGGTTTCAACCGGGAGACCAGACCCCCGCTGATCCCTGACACTAACGGCTATACGCTCCAAGCGAGCATCAGCCCAGGCGACGCCAAAGGAGGAATAGTTTTCAACGCGAGCAATACCCCAGGTATGGCCAATTACTCCTTCCCAGAGCTGCACATCCACAATAAGGACGACAAGATTACCCTGAAAAATCCGGACAAGAATAGACCCGCGTATATCAACATTTATGTCCCCGGAAAATTCAAGGTGCATGGTAGCGCCTTGATCGTGACCGATCCCAAGGTCTACGTAACCCTCTACGTGGGCAAGGATGCCACCATTGAGCAAAAAGGCGGAATTGGAGGTTTCAAGCTCGGCACCGATCGGGCGGAGTTCCTCCAGATTTATGGCGTGGTGAGCGCAGCCGAAGCCGCCTCTGGAAAAACAAAGAAACGGAAATTCAAGATTAAGGGCAACCTGACTGCTTCGATCTACGCCCCCACCTACCAGTTTGAAATGAAACCCAAGTCAGGCGGCGCCGACTTTTACGGCTCGCTCGTCGGGCGAAAGTTCAAAATCGAAGGCGAACAGCGGATTCATTACGATGAATCCCTCGCCTCTATCGGACCGATCAGTGGCTACAGCGTCACGAGTTGGATCGAAGACTGGGTGCCGAAGGGCAAGCTGGCCTCTCCTTAGAGCCTAACCCGGCAACTTAGCCAAACATCGGCGCCCCATGAATGCTGGGGGCGTCCCAGAAATCAGCCGGTGACCGTCGCCGGCAGCAAATCAAACCATTGAAACGCCCATCAAAAGAGCGATTCCGGGATAAAATGCACCCCTTGCCCGGCACGTGCTTGGGTTGTCGGCACGGTCGGTGGTTCTCACTTCCTTCCGTCGGTGACTGATAGCGAAGTTCCTCCGGGGACATCCAGGCAAAAGATTGACGGGGTTACAAGAACACGATCGGAAAGCTCGCGCCCGCGATAATCCGAGAACCGCGTTTGCCCTTTGGGGCCACGCCACGCAGCGCGTTAGGGGGGCCGGTTAGCGGGAATATAACTCAACGATCAACTGTTCGTTGACCATTGGCTGCATCTCGTCACGCACAGGAATGCGTGAGACCTTGCCGCTCAACGCGTCACGATCAGCCACCAGCCACTCCGGCACCGGCGCGATTTGCGTCAGTTCGAGATTGCGCAATGCGAGCTGGCGTGATTTCGGCTTGTCTTTCACCTTGATCTCATCGCCCGCTTTCACGTTGAAAGACGCGATATTGACGCCGCGACCATTGACCTGGACGTGACCATGGGAAACCAACTGCCGCGCACCACTGCGCGTGTTGGCCAAACCAAGACGAAAAACAACGTTATCGAGGCGAGTCTCCAGCAACTGCAGCAGCGTCTCGCCCGTAACACCACGACGGCGCAGCGCGGTCTGAAAAATCCGGCGGAATTGCTTTTCGAGCAGCCCGTATTGATACCGGAGTTTCTGCTTTTCGCCCAAAGCGACGGCATAATCCGACTGCTTGCGACGCGAGCCCTTCGGCCCATGCATGCCCGGCGGATAATTTTTCCGCTCAAGCGATTTGGAAGGTCCAAAGAGAGGAACTCCGTAGCGCCGCGCAACTTTGGTTTTTGGTCCGGTATATCTGCCCATGAAAAATCGAGTATTACTGGTTGAGGAAAATCAAAAATCAGACGCGCCGCTGTTTCGGCGGCCGACAGCCATTATGCGGCACAGGAGTCACGTCGCGAATGACGGTAAGATCGAGCCCGATCGCCTGCAGAGCACGAACGGCGGACTCACGTCCCGCACCCGGACCGCGCACGAGGACTTCGACTTCTTTCAGCCCGTGGCCCATCGCTTGACGGGAGGCGTCCTGCGCGACCATCTGTGCCGCATAGGCGGTGCTTTTGCGTGAGCCTTTGAACCCCACTTTACCAGCGCTGGACCAGCCGATCACGTTGCCGTTCATATCAGTGATCGTGACGATCGTATTGTTAAAAGTGGAAAGAACGTGGGCCACGCCAGAATGGATATTCTTGCTGCCCTTGGCCTTGATGATCTTCGGCTTCTCGACGTCGTTCGGGTCAAGAGAGAGATTCTCTTTCACCGGCTCCGGCGCGGCTTCTACTTTTTTCGCCTTCTTTTTGGCGGCTTTCGGAGCCGCGGGTGCTGCCGGCGCGGCAGCCGCAGGAGTGGAGGAGGCGTCGGGGGCAGCAGAAGCTTCTGAAGAAGCCGGCGTTTCCGGAGCGGGGTCGCCTTCAGCGGCCGACTTTTCGGCAGCAGCGGGGGCGGCGACTGGCTCGGGCGGCGCAGATTCACCCTTTGAACTTCCAGCGGGAGCCTCTGGAGCCACCGCTTCAGGTTCGGAGCCTTCGGCCTTGGGAGCTTTGGTTTTCTTCGCGCCGGCCGCTTTCACCGGTTTTGTCTCGTCTGATTCTTCTGCCATGATTAATTCCTAAAAATTGTTCTTCCGCGCCTAGGTCTTACCGGCTTTTGCGTCCTTGTTCCGGATCACACCCACCGTCTTGCGCGGACCTTTGCGCGTGCGCGCATTCGTCGAAGTGCGCTGTCCGCGCACCGGCAAACCGCGCCGATGCCGAATGCCGCGGTAGCAATTGATCGCCTGCAAACGCTTCAAATTGCTCTGCAATTCACGGCGTAGATCGCCTTCGATCAG
>JBDUAH010000107.1:0-7881 GCA_040004745.1 Chthoniobacterales bacterium
TGACTATCGAGTAGTGCGTTCAGAAATCGCGCGACGGATACCATTCCGTCTTTCCGCTGTCAACGTGACAAAGAGGTGACCGTGTAGCCACGTCGCTGTGCGAGGTGTCCTTGCGGCGCTCATTCGCAGGAGCCACATCCGTTGGCCATGCGCACTCCCGCACGTCCCGCAGGGACGTGGCTACAGCAAGGTTGACGTGATTGGCCCAATCAATTGTGCCAGCCTGCGCTACCCAACATCAACGACGGCCGCTTGGCTTAGCTTTTACGAAATCGCCCGGCGCGCGTTTCTCATCCGGCGACGCCCCGGCGGAGTTGGCAAAAGCCTGCTCCTCCGCGGGCAGGAACTTTTTAAACAAATTCTTATCGATCGCTTTCATGAACGCCTCGTGCGGTGAGACGACACCTTGCTGGAGCTGGCTCCAGATGGCGTCGTCCATGAACTGCATCCCCTGCCCCTTCCCCGCGACAATCACATCCTGCAATTTCTGCGATGCGCCTTCGCGGATGATCGCGGACACGGCAGCGTTCGCGACAAGGATTTCGTTCACTGCCACCCGACCGCTGCCGTCCGCTTTCTTCAGCAGAAGCTGCGCAACGATTCCGCGTAATGAATTAGCCAGCATCGCTCGCGCTTGCTCCTGCTTGTTCGCAGGGAACACATCCACCATCCGATCCACCGTCTTGCGGGCATTGTTCGTATGCAGCGTCCCGAAGACGAGCAGACCCGTTTCCGCCGCGGTCAGAGCGAGGGAAATCGTCTCAAGATCGCGCATCTCGCCGACGAGGACGATGTCCGCATCCTCGCGTAAGGCAGCCTTTAACCCAACCGGAAAGCTCGACGCGTTGACCGGTACCTCGCGCTGCGTGATGATGCTGCGCTTGTTCTCATGCACGAACTCGATCGGCTCTTCGACGGTCACGATGTGCCGCGAGAAATTTTCGTTAATGTAATCGACCAACGCCGCCAGTGTGGTCGACTTACCGGAACCGGTCGGCCCCGTCACCAGCACGAGACCTCCTTTTAGGTGGCCAAACTCTTTCACGATCGACGGAATTCCAAGCTGCTCCAGCGACGCAATCTTCGTCGGGATCAAGCGAAAAACGGCACCGTAACCATTCGCCTGCTTGAGAAAGTTGCAGCGGAAACGCGATTGCCGATCCATCTCGTACGCGAAGTCCAGATCGCCGCGCTCCTCGAAGAGCGCCCAGTTTTCCGCGCCCGCCATTTCGCTCAACATGTAGGCCGCCTCATCCCGCGTCACCGCCTCCGGACGGATTGGAGCCACATCGCCGTGCTTCCGAATCTTCGGTGGCTGGCCTTCACCAATGTGCAAATCCGACGCCCCCTCGGCTACGAGTACTTCGAAAAATTGATCGATGTAGGGCATGACTAACGGACGCAATCCTAAGGGCTAAACTCGATTGACGGAATTCGCTTATCCAAGCGCTTCAGTGATTCGCCTTTGGTCATTGTTTCGAGCTTCGGCATTCGGATTTTGTTATTTCCCCACCTGTTCTCGCATTGCCTGTTTCTGGTCTGCGCGCGCACAGGCTTCCTCGGCGCTGATCACGCCGCGTTTGAACAAATCCATCAGCGCATCATCCATCAATTGCATCCCCTGCTTCTTCCCTGTCTGGATAATGCCGGGAAGCATGTAGGTCTTCGATTCCCGGATCACATTGGAAACAGCCGGCGTGTTCGTGAGCGTTTCGAGCGCGAGCACGCGCCCGGTGCCATCGGCTCGCGGGACGAGTTGCTGGCTGATGATGCCGCGCAAGGACTCGCTCACCATGGTGCGGATTTGCTCCTGCTGATCGACCGGGAACACATCGAGCAAGCGATCGAGTGTGCGCGAGGCGTTGCCGGTATGCAGCGTGCCTAAAACCAGATGCCCAGTTTCCGACGCGGTAATGGCAAGTGAGATGGTCTCTAGGTCGCGCATCTCGCCGATCATGATCACGTCCGGATCTTCACGGAGCGCGCTTCGTAAGGCGGCGCTGAAGGAACGCGTATGTGTATGCACTTCCCGCTGGGTGATATGGCAGCCCTTTGGTTCAAAGATGTATTCGATCGGATCCTCGAGGGTGATGATGTGCTCGTGCCGCTCGATGTTCACTTGCTCCACCAGCGCCGCGAGGGTGGTTGATTTCCCACTGCCAACCGATCCGGTCACCAGGATCAAGCCATTCTGATAACGCGTCAGCAGCTTGAGATGCTCCGGCAGCCCCAACTCATCCATCGTGCGCACCTGCGTATTGATGATGCGAAAAACGAGATCCGTCCCGAGACGCTGCCTAACGACACTGGTGCGGAACCGTCCCCGTTCGTTCGCGTACGCGAAATCAGCGTCCCCGCGTTCCCGCAGATGCTCGCTTTGCGCTTCCGGGAGAAAGGCCTCGGCCAGGGCGGATGTTTGTTCCGCGGTCAAACGCGGCGCATCGGGCCAAATCGGCTGCAGCGTGCCCTGCAATCGCCAGATCGGCGGTGCATTTACTCCGAGATGAATATCGGAGGCGCCCGCGTCCTGTCCGAGCGCTAAATACTCATCCACGTGCGGCAGAACTCCGCTCGGTGTGGCTGTCGGGATAACGCTCATGCTCGCGCGACGATCATGGCGGAACCGCTCCGCTCGCGTAAACCTAAAACGCGCCTACCAACCACGCCGTCCGCCCGAACGGTTCGCGTAACCATTGAATTTCTGCGCTACAAAGCGAACCACCATCGGGCGAAGCAAAGTGGCTGCGAAGCGCAATGCTCCCATCGCCAGGCCGGCCTGCAGCAACCCCTTCTTCTGCTCTTCGCCCTTCGTCCGCTGACCCGTCTTGCTATCCGTGCTGTAGATAATCTTCTTCTTCGGCAGCGCCCGAGCGGCGTAAGCCACACCGGTCAAAACCGCCGCAGATACCCAAACGCCAGCATTACGCTGAAATGACTTCCGAAACTTCAGCGGAAAATCCAGCTCGTACTGGAGCCCATGCAGATCCCGCGTGAGACGATCCCGCGAGTGCGCGATCTCCTGCCTCAGTTCGTGGAGTTTTCTGTCCGGTTCACCGTTTTCAGCCATTCTCGATCCCTCTTCAGTTCTTCCACGCTCACCTCAAACATCGGCTTCGTCAGTTCGCTCTTCGCGAACAAACCACAGCCGAGCGCCAGCAAAAAATGCACTCCCGCCGCGCCCAGCGCGATCCAGATCCACGACACGCCCGCCGCCGCCGCGATGCCAAAAATCGCGCTCACGACTAGAAAAATGTAACCCGTCACCAGCAGCACCAGCGCGGCAATAAGCGCCCCCGCCAGCAACACCAAATGCAGCAGAGCGCCCTTCGACTCCCGCGCAAAAAGATGCAGCCGGCTCTCGAAAAATCCGGCCAACGAATTGGCCAGCGACACCAGGTTATTGATCAATCCTGCGTGTCCCGCAGGATTGCGGAACCGCATCGAGTCGCCAGCCATTCGCGAGTTACTTCCGGAAAATCATTCCGAGCACGAACCCGATCCCGAGCGCCGTAAAGACGGCCTTCGTGGGGTTATCACGCACGTATTGTTCGCCATCTTCCTGGAAAGTCCGCACGCGATCCTGCGCATCGCCCCAAGCCTGCTCGGCTTTGCCCCGCGCGTCGCCCCAGGCTTGCTCTGCCTTGCCGCGATACTGGCCGGCGATGTCGCTTGCAGCCGATTTCAAATCTTCTGCCGCCCGCTTTGCGTGCGTTTTGCTGCTCTCGACCTTGCTTTGTGCGGGCGCCGGATCGACGCCGCCCATATTGATTGGATTTTCTTCAGCCATGATTATTTTTTTCCTTTGTCGGTTCTCGGTGAGTATCCGCCCACCCCGCGGTCTCGGCAAACAAATGCCGCTCTTACTGACTGGAAACGTAAGTCAGGCGCGCCCTGCGCTTACTTCTCGCGAAAGATAATTCGCGCCTTCGTCAGATCGTACGGCGAGAGTTCCACCTCCACCTTATCGCCCGGCACGATGCGGATGAAATGCTTCCGCATCTTGCCCGAAATGTGCGCCAGAACGGTGCGCTTACCGGGCAGTTCGACGCGGAACATCGTCCCCGGCAACACCTGCGTCACCGTCCCCTCCGTCAAGATCTGCTCTTCCTTCGACACGCCAGAAAATATTCAGGTTTTGACGACGCTCAACTCGAAGGCCCGATCAGCCTCCGAAATCTTGCAACGAAACCGTAGGAAGATACTGGCGGCGGAGCTCTCGTTTCCACCACGCACCCGTAGCTTTTCGCTGGGCCCAATCAGTGAACCGGTAATCGTAAACCGTGGCGCGGATGTATCGCGGCGGTTTGTCAGGGAATGGATTGCGCGCCAGCAATCTGAGCACGCTTGGTTCGTTACGGAGAAGAGCTCCCGCAAGGCGCTCAGCTACCCCGCGATCGCGCTGCGAGCCGAGCGCCGCAAACCACATCGACCAGTCCAGGCGCGGCTGGTGTGGCGCGTTCCATTGTGGCGGGCGTTGCACGTCGCCCGGCTTCCATTTGAACTCGTAAGGTACCCAATCGAAGGCATCGCTGCTGCCCTCGAAAATGATCTCGGGGCGCTCCTTCGTCATGACGCGAAACAGCCCGTAGCCATTCGCGATCCGGAAGGGCTCCAGCCGTGAGTTCAAGCCGAGCAATGGCCGCGGCCATTCTGCCCCGGGGACCAGCGCCGTGTAGATCTGGAAAACATTCAGCGGCAAAGTCATCACCAGTGCCGCCGCTGGCCCCCAGACCGGCCAGCGCCAGCGCGATCCCGATGTCTCGCGCTTCCGCTGTGGCGCCCATGTTCCATCATCGAAGAGGAGCAGGCAGAGCGCGACCACGAGCAGATTGAAGAAGCAATAGTTGCCCGTGAGCGCGATTCCAATTTGCAGGACAATTAACAACCAGGCGGCCGCAAGCCGAAAGCGGCGCGGCGTCCATATAAAGAACGGCACCACGATCTCAACGAAGAGCGCCACCGCTACGCACGCCTTTTTCACCAATTCGGGATTCTTGTCGGAGAACCACGCCAGCGCGGTCGGCAGCGGTTGGGTCCAGTAGTGATAATCAAGCGCGGTGAGGTTCAGCCACGAGGGATCGCCACTCGTGAGTTTCACCATCCCGGACATGAACATGAGCTTGAAGAGCAGCGCCTTCGCCAGAAAGAGGCCGATGCCGGACACAGGCGCATCGCCTCCTCGCCGCAGACGCCATTGCAACGGACCGAGAAAAATGGCCACGAATCCCGTCTCCAGCAGCAGAATGTCCCACTGATAACTGAAGAAAATGCCGCCCGGCGTGACGAGCGAGAGGTAGCACACGAAGCAGGCGAGCAACCCCGGCACCGGCAGGATGCCGAAGGTCAGCGCGGCGGCAGCCAGCGTTCCCACGAGGCAAAGGCCGTGCAGCATTGCATCCGAAGAACTCCACCAACACAATGTCGGCGCGCGTGCGGGTTGCATCCCGATCGCGTCCTGCATCGCCGACATCACCTCCGAGGCCGGCAACAAACCGTGCGCGCCCATTAGGCCATCCACCTGCATCCAGAGCGAGATGAAGGCGAAGAGATACGCGAGGCCGAGCGTTTTCAAAAAACCACGGCGTGCCGCAAAATAAGTCGGTCGGCGCACATCGTCGCCCCACAGCAACCGCGTCGCCTTGGAGGCGATCACCCGATTGCGCGCCACAGAGTGATAGGCGGTCTCAGTCGCCCGCGCGAAGCCCGGCACGTGCTCGTAGCACCACCGCGTCCACTTGCCTCCACGGGCGTACGAGAGCGAACGAAAAACCGCCTCCGCCGCGCGATAGACCGTGCCGTCGGTTTCGATAAACTGGACCGCCTTCTCGAACTCGGAGCGCGGGATCTCGGGAAATTGCGAGCCGGCTTCCTGCGATTTTGCGTAATCAACTTTCCCGGGCGTCATCTCCCGCCAGCGCTCGATCCAGCGCGTGCAGAAATGGCAATCGCCATCGAAGAGCATCAGCGGCCGAGGCGGCAGATTGGCCACGCGGAGATGCGGCACGCTTTCCATTACTCGATCGTCAAACATCAAACGTTGAACGTCCAGCCTGTAGCCAAACCCCGTGGGGCGTGCGAGTGAAGACATGAAACGGGAGGCCACGCTAACTAAAGGTCCTCAACCGTCGTTTCCGATTTTGGTCGTGGGAAAGATCGCTCCCCGCGAGACCACCCGCGCCCAACGTGGACCTCAGACTGGAGCAAACGACCACCCCGCGACTGCGTTCACGTTTAGCCTGGCTCGCAGCGGCCAGACGGATCCGTATTGAGGCGCCCAGCTGCATGAACCGACCCCGTATTTCTCTTTTTTGCGACTGGTCGCTCCGAAATCGCCCGCCGCGCGGCGGAACCGGAAGAGAGTCGGCGTTACGATTTGCTCCGCGCCTAACGCTTTTCGGAGATTTTATTCTCGACGGCCTGCACCCCGGGCACACTCTTGGCGAGATTTTCGGCGGCTTGCTTTTGATCGTCGGAAACGACAAAGCCGCTCAATTGCACGGTCTTGCGAAAAGCCGCGACCTGCACATCCGGAAATTTGAAACTGTTTGGACGTCGCGAACGTCGCTTTCACCTGTTCGACGAGCTTCTGATCTTCTTGCTGTTCGGCGGCGCTCCGCTCCGTGGATTCGTGGCTGCAACTCGTTAGAAACAGGTTTGAGAGTAGAACGGCAACCGCGGCGGCGGTGAACGTAAGACGCACTTTCTTGATCATATCTTCGGCTTGGATCATCGCCGCCTCCGAGCTGGAGCGCAATAGGCGACATGCAGCCGGTGACGGTTTCTACGCATCAAAGGATTCCAGAAATAGGCGCGACGGCGCCGACTAAGCGGGCCGTGTAGCGCGAACCCTCTCCTCGAAACCCTCGACGTCAGTCAACGTGGAACGACCGCCTTCCTCCCCTTCCCGGATGACGCTGAAGCTTCCGTCGGTTTCGAGCACTACGGCCTTGGCCTGGCTGAGGTAGGCAAAGCCTTGATTGCGGAGCGCGGCGCGCACTTCCTCGTCCGTCACCCGCGTGCGGCGGAGCGCCTCGCTTTGGAACTCTCCGTGCCAGAAGAGCAAGGTTGGTCTGGCCTTCACCAGACCCGAGAAACCCTTCGACCGGACCGATAGCCAGGTGACCATAAACTGGAGCAGGACAAGGACCACCAGGCCCGTCACACCTTGCACGATGGTGATTTCTTTCGAGAGCAGGATCGAAGCGAGAGTGGAGCCCAGGGCGATCGTGACCACGTAATCGAAGGCGTTCCATTTCGAGAGGGTACGCTTCCCGCAGAGGCGGAGCAGAAGAATCAACAGCACATAGGCGACCACGCCTGAGATGAGCGTCTTGAGGAGCGGATACCAACCACCGAAGAACATGCTGTACTCTGAATCGCTCCCGATCGCGCAGGCGCGCTTACCGAATGCGGGCAAGTCAGGAAGCAAGCTTTCCAGAGGACGTCGTCTGTGACCCGTCTGCTCGACATCCCCGAGCGGGTCGCGGCGGAACTGCGTCGGGCCGAAGATCGGGAAGTGCTCCTCGATCACACCCGAGCGATCCGCGAGGATGGTGTGGCGCGGGGCGAAAAACGAACGGGACAAGCGCACGATCGAGCGCGTCTTCGAGCGCTCGCCAGGCGTTAAACGGATGATGGATTTAGGCAGCTCTCTCTCCGCAGCCGAGGGAGTGACTTTCATCGGTCCGCAGGTTCATGCGCGGATCAGTCGTGCTGCATTCTCTCCCCCGACTCATCTTCACCTTTTCGTTCCGGACGAAGTCCCTTTTCCTCTTCTGCGCGCGCCTTCCAGCGGGGCTTGGTCGATCCGTTTTTTGGAGCAGGCCAGCCTTCCCGTTGCTGGCTGCGATCGCCTTCGCCGGCTTCGGTTTGATCGTGAAA
>JBDUAH010000108.1:0-7726 GCA_040004745.1 Chthoniobacterales bacterium
GCTCCTCCTCCGTCGCTTCAGGCGCAGCGCGCTCGGCGACTTTCCCCCGGCAGCGACGGATCAGCTCCGCCCGATTCTCCACGAGGAATTCGTGCATCATAACGCGGAGACTTTCGCACATCGGGCGAGCTTCGCGAAGAGTATCGCATTGGCGCTTAAGGCGTCGCCAGATCTACTTCCGCCGCTTGTCCGGCTCTTTCGCGACGCCTTTGAATATCTTGCCGTCGCTCTTTACGTCCATGAACTGGCCCTTCTTCGGGCTGTCGGGGGTTTCGTCGCGCTTGGTCCAATCGCCTGTTTTTGCGTTCTTCGATTGAGTATGCGCTGTCGCGGACCGGGGCCAACCCGTCGCCTCGAGCTACTACCCCGGCAATTCGAAGACCCGTTGATCGTCAGTGGTCTCCGCTTTTGCCTTCTTGAAATTTAGGTTCGGTTCGTAATCGGGATGCTCCGCCCGCTGCGTCCCGTCGAGTAATCCCTCAATCGTCAGCACCTGCGCGCGCGGATACTTCTTCCCGCTCAAACTCTCGTAAAACCCCGCCGCCACCGCCTCCGTCACCATCGCTTTCGTCGGCGCGGTGAGTGTGATGAAAAGCCCGATATCGCCCTTCTGATGCGCCAATGTCGCGATCAAATCCTTCACCATAGTCGGGCCCACGTTCTCGCCGCCTTTCACACTCACGATAATCTTGCGCACCTCCTTCCGGTCCAGATCGCGGAAAAACTTCACCCCATCGATCCCCGTATCCGCCCCCTTCTTCTTCCCTTGGAACGGCTGCGCCTCCACCAGCGACACCGCCCACCACTGGAATTGATACTTATCCCGCAGCGCCAGATTGCGCGCGCCCTCCAGATCCTTCGGCGTCCCATGCACCTCAAACTTCGCCCGGCCCTTGTAGCGATCCTTCAGCCGCTTCTCGATCAACGAGATCGCCAGATGCGTGATATCGATCCCGATCCATTTCCGCTTCAACTTCTGCGCCGCATCTACCGCCGTCCCGCAACCGCAGAACGGATCGAGCACCACATCGCCTTCGTTACTGCTCGCGGAAATGATTCGTTCCAACAGAGCGAGCGGCTTTTGTGTTGGATAACCCAAACGCTCCTGTGCTTGAGAGTTGATTGGCGAAATATCATTCCAGACCGTGCCCATCACCCCGCCGCTCATCTCGGCAAGGTATCGCTTAATCTGAGGACGCTTCGTTGTATCTAACTCCCCAGTCTTCGTCCTCGGATAACAGATGCGTTCGTCAGCATCGAGTTCCGCCATTGTCTCTCGCGAGTAACGCCAACCTTTCTCCGGAAACGGGAAGCCCTTCCACTCGTACATCATGTTGGGTCGCGGGTTCGGGCTGGTCATGTCGTGGAGCCGGTAAAGGCCTCTCCCATCACTGTCGTCGTAACGGTACTTCGAATCGCGATATTCCTCCGAATGAGCCTCGTGGGGTGTGTTCCACCTGAACTTTTCGCCTTTCGTGTAGAAGAAGATGGAATCGGCTACACGGCTCCAAGTCTTGCTGTCACTATGCGTGGATGTGCGTTTCCAGGTGATCTCATTTCGAAACAATTCCTTCCCAAAAACACCATCGAGCACGATTTTGAGATAATGCGACGCAGTTGGATCGCAGTGGAGATAAAGCGAGCCGGTCGGTTTGAGCACGCGATGCAGCGCCAGCAGTCGATTAGCCATCATCGTCAGATAGGCCATCATATCGTTCTCGCCCAGAAAGCTGCGCAGCGCCCGCATCATGTCGGCTACCTGCGTGTTCGGCTGATGCATCAGCTCGTCGAACTCGCGCTCGGCATCCGGCCCCCAATGCCACGTATCCTCAAACGCCTCGATCTGCGCCTCGCTCGCCACGCCCTTCGGCGACTTGAAGAGCAAATTGTAATCGCGCTTCGAGTTGAACGGCGGATCGAGATAAATCAGATCCACCGACTCCGTCGCGATGTGCTCCCGCAGCACCCGCAAATTGTCGCCGTAGTAGAGCTGGTTCATACCTGTAAAGCTGCGTGCGCCGCAATCTGCTACGCTTTAAGAAAGTCGTTCGGGAGCCAGAGTTCTTTTCCTGGGGGACGATACCACTGGCCGTAATGGCTTGCCCACTCGCGAATCTGCTCCCAATCTTTCAATTTAAGCAGCCATTCGAATTTCCGAGCTTCTCGCTTTGCATCTGAGGAAAATCGCGCAGTTGTCGCGATAATGCCCACGTTCGCTTTGTCTCCATCGCGAATTACGTGCAGAAAACTCCGGACGACGTCGACTGACACTGGATTGTTCGGAGCCCAACGCTTGCACTCAACAAGGACGAGCAAGTTGCCGAACGGCGTTTTCATTATGACGCGGATATCGCGGCCTCCGTCCCTCGTTTGTTTCTGGAGGTGGACCTCGTGCCCCATGTCGCGAATTATCTCCGCCACTACCTCTTCAAACTTCCGAGGCTGCAACTGATGCATGTGGTCCGGATGCCTCGCCAACCAGCGAATCAATTCCGCTGACACTTCGCGAAGCTCCACGGCCAGCGTATTGTCGGGCAGCGACTTCGCCATCTCCTCGGGCGTCGCTCGGAGCGCAGACCGGCTTTTTCTCTCGATAATCGCTTGAGTTTCTTTATCCCGATCGCCTTCGGCGATCAATTTGGCGACCGTCATTTTGCGTTGTGAAGGCGCTTGATTCGTCTCCAATGCCATTCTTCTGACGACATCCCGGATGATCCCGTTTTCTGATCGGGCAAGTTCGCCGAGTCTACGTTTTCGCTGATCGGGCAAGTCGCGTAGATCGACCATTTCTTCTAGGCAATCTTGACATACTAAGGTTCGACTCAGCAACTTGGTCTGCCGACAGCGTTCGCATTCACCGGCCTCAATGAAGTCCACAACACTCATCGCAACATGCACTGCTTCCGCAATTCGCCTCAGAGCCCGAGCGCTTTCTTCACCTCGGCAGTCGAGTAGCGTTTCTCGCCGCTGGATTTGGCGCGCGCTTCGACAACGGCGAGGTGGTCGAGCATGTCGCCGAGGTCTTCCTGCAGGCGCACGACTTCGCGGCGCTTGCGGGCGATTTGCGTGGTGAAGGTTTTCAGGGCGGTCTTAGTCATGCGCTTGGCGACGGTGCAGAATACGATGCACGACGATGGAATTCTCTTCAATATCGAAGAGCACCCGGTAATCGCCGCAGCGCAGGCGGTAGTCGCAGTCAACATTGGTCAGGCGCTTAATGTCTCCATACGGCCCGGTCCACGCCGAGGAGCTCTCTACTTCCGCCGTTTATCCGGCTCTTTCGCGACGCCTTTGAATTTCTTGCCGTCGCTTTTTACGTCCATGAACTGGCCCTTCTTCGGGCTGCCGGGGGTTTCGTCGCGCTTGGTCCAATCGCCTGTTTTTGGGTTCTTCGATTGCGTGCGCGCGGTGACTGCGCCTTTGCGGGTGCCTTTGCCGGTGTCTTTTGCCATAATGTGAGGGTCTTTCTAGCGCGATCCTATCGTCCGTAGCGCCGCGCTACAAGATAAACACACGGCATTGCGGTCGCGGAGTTGCGCGCCGAAAGCTGGACTTCGCGAAACAGCGAGTCCGGTCGGTGAAATGAGGGCTCGCGGTCCCGGAATGGGCACATTTGCTCCCGAAATGGGCGCTGACGGTCGCGAAATCGCTGCTCGCGGTTGCGAAATGGGCGTTGCAGGTCGCGAAATTGAGAATGCCGGCGGCGCGGAGGCTGCGGTCGAAGCCGATGCGGGCAGCCGCGGCGCCGAAATGAGCGCCGGAAATTCGCGCGGGCGTCCGCTTAACCGAGGTCTGGGAGGTTCTCGAAACGTAGCCAGTCCGTGCCGCATTTTTGTATTGTTAGGCACGAGCAGGGAGAGTTAGAATCGCGGTCCTATGAACCAGCATCAATCCAATCAAGTAACGATGTTTCAAACCACGCTCGACTTTCTCGATGCGAACGCGGCGGTTTGGAATGGGACGCCCGCCTTTGTCGATGCGGTGGCGCGCGCGAAAACCGGCCTGGCAGGAATTGACACTACGACCGATAAGCAGGAGACGCCGACCCAAGGTATCGCGGGCGATAAGGCTGCGTTGCGCGATGACCTGGAAACGAAGACGCTGGAGATCGCGGATCAGCTCTCCGCGCTGGCGGCGAAGCTGGGCGACCACGACCTGGGCCAGCAAGTGGAGATGACCAAGTCTTCCCTCGATAAGCTACAGGATGGCGAGCTGGAGCAGGTAGCGGAACGCGTGGTGACAAAGGCGACGGAGCACAAGGGGGCATTGGGCGATTATAATGTCAGCAACGCCGACATTGCCGACTTGGACGCCGCGCGCCTCGCCTTTGTGGCCAAAAAAACGGCGCCACGGCAAGCGGCGGTGGAGCGCAAGGCCATGACCAGCGTGCTCTCCGAGCAATTGCCGGCGGTGCGAAGCATCTTCCGGAACGAGCTGGATAAGATGGTGACGAAGTTCAAGACGGCGAACAACACCTTCTATAAAGGGTACTTCAACGCGCGCATCATCGTGGATACGGGCTTGGCGGCACCAGCCGCGCCCACGCCACCGCCCGGGCCGTAGGCGCGCGGGGCATCCGCCTCTCGTGGGCGGTTGATCTCACACGGCTGCTGATCTTCTTCAGCCGCGGCCCCCGACCGCACGACTCAACGGCTCGGAAGGGCTCTACCGTTTTTCAGAGCGCGAAATTTCCCGCCGCAGGATAGGCGCCTCGCGGCAGCGCCCAATCCATCGGGATCGAGTTACATCCGCCGGTGGGGCATCGCCCACGCCGGGGCCCGCTGCCATCGGCATAAACCACGATCTGAATTTGCCGGCCGCCAACATCGTGCCCGCAAACCAGGCAGTGCCGGCGATCGTCCAGCGAGCGCCAGGAGCGGTGCACATCCACCTCCCGCAACGCGGCGAGCTTTTCTTGATCGTCCAGGGGCAGAATCAGATCGCCGTCCATGCCCGCTAACATGCCCAATCTTGCGCGTCCAAGTCTATCGGGTTCGTGACCGAAGGAGTGATACGGAAAAGCCTGATACCGTCTCAAACTATCGAGCGGTCTTCCCGACTGGGTGGGGCGGCGACTGCACTGCCTTTTCCTGCGCGCCAGGAACGAGGGCGTTTTCGCGGGGCCAGACCCATTCGCTCAGCGGTGCTTCGCAATCGGGCGTGGGACAATGAGCGCGCAGCGCGGGGGAGCTGTCGGCGCAGTAGAAGACCTGGACCTGCTGGCCAGAGAATTGGCCGCCGCAACGCAGGCAATCGCGGATGTCGTCGATCGTGGTCCAAGAGCGCGCTTCATCGAGCCGGCGCAGGGTGGCGAGCTTGGCCGCGGGACCGAGGGGCAGATGGACCGGCGGCGAATTCTTCGTCATCGCGCTAAGACTGCGATGAAACGGCGACGCTGTATATGAGGCGAGTCCCGCGCGATCGCATCAGGGAAAATCCGATAGGCGCCGCGGCTGGCGAAGTGAGAGCGAGCGCGCGGCCAGGCGAAAGGTGGGCTGCGTTTCCACTAGGAGCGCGGGGCTGGCAGCGTTAGGTTGGGCGGTGCCGGCCAGGCGCGAGCGCACTCTTCACATGGCAGAATCTCCCGAATCTTTGCTCGATCCCGCATCCTCGGACGCACCGTTGCCGTCGAGTCGCGGGGCGGCGGCGAAGAAGCGGCGCAATCCGAAGGAGCCCGTGGCGGTGGTGGGGCTGGGAGCATCGGCGGGCGGGGTGGCGGTGTTGCAGCAATTTTTTGCCGACATGCCGGCGGAGAGCGGGCTCGCCTTCGTGGTGGTGATGCACCTTTCGCCAGATTACGAGAGTAACCTGGCGACGATCCTGCAGCAGAAGACGGAGATGCCGGTGAAGCAGGTGGCGCGAAGCGTGAAGGTGCAAGCGAATCGCGTTTACGTGATCCCGCCGAATCATCAGCTCACGTTTGAGGACAGCACGCTGCACCTCGTGCCGCCGCAGCAGGCACAAGGCCGGCGGGTGACGATCGATCTCTTTTTCCGGACGCTGGCGCAAGCCTACGGGCAGCGGGCGGTGGCGGTGATTCTCTCGGGCACGGATTCGGATGGCGTGATCGGGTTAAAGCATGTGCGAGCGCAGGGCGGGGTGACGATCGCGCAGGATCCGCACGAAGCGGAGTACGACAGCATGCCGTTGACGGCGATCAGCACCGGGATGGTGGATTGGGTGCTGCCGGTGGAGAAGATGGCGCCGAAATTAATGGAGTTCGTGCGGAATGAAAACCGCATGACGATTCCGCCAGAAGTGCCGGAAGCGGAGGAGCCGGACAAGAAGGACGCGAGTGCTGCGGGCGGCGAGACGGTGGCCGAAGAGACGCGGGAACCGGAGGACGAGAAGGCCATCGGCGAGGTGCTAAAACATCTGCGCGCGCAGACGGGGCACGATTTCGCGCATTATAAAAGAGCGACGGTGCTGCGTCGGATCGCGCGGCGCTTGCAGGTGAACTCGCTGGAGAATATCCCGGCGTATCTGAAGTTCCTCCGTCAGCATCCGGCGGAATCCCAGGCGCTGCTGCAGGATTTGCTCATCGGGGTGACGCACTTTTTCCGGGACCGAGCGGCTTTCGCGGCGCTGGAGGCGCATATCCCGCAGCTCTTCGCGGGAAAGAAGAGGGAAGATCAGATTCGGGTATGGGTGGCCGGCTGCGCCACGGGGGAGGAAGCGTATGCGCTCGCGATGTTGCTATGCGAACACGCGGAACGTTTGCCGAACCCGCCGTCGATCCAGATTTTTGCGTCGGATGTGGACGAGCATGCGATCCAGGATGCGCGGAGCGGATTGTATCCGACGACGATCGAGGCGGATGTTTCGCAGGAGCGGTTGCGGCGTTTTTTCCGGCAGGATCACGGACATTACCGGGTGCGGAAGGATCTGCGGGAGAAGGTGCTTTTCGCTGCGCATAATGTGCTGCGCGATCCGCCGTTTTCCCGGATCGATATGGTTTCCTGCCGGAACCTGCTGATCTACCTCACGCCTCCGGCGCAGGAGCAGGTCTTCGATATTTTTCACTTCGCGCTCCGGGCGGGCGGGCTGCTTTTTGTGGGGGGTTCGGAGAGCAGCCAGAATGTGGAATCGCTCTTCGCGCCGGTGGACGCGAAGCATCGGATCTATGTGCGGCGCTCGATTCCGCGGCCGGCGTGGCGGATTCCGATCCTGCCGGGCCCGCCGCGTCATCGGAGCGGTCTCCTCCCCTCGCGGTCGCGCGCGTTGCCGGCTTTGACTTCCGCGGAAGCGGAGGACGCGAAGAACGCCGCGCCGGAAGCGCTGCGCACCCGACAAGAGCGGCGCGCGATCCTTTTCGGCGAGCTGCATTTAAAGATGCTGGAGGATTATGGCCCGCCTTCCGTGGTGGTGAACGAGGCCCATGACATCGTGCATCTTTCCGAGCACGGGGGGCGGTATCTGCAGTTCGTCGCGGGCGAGCCGACGGCCGATATCATGACGATAGTACACCCGGCGTTACGGATCGAATTGCGCACCGCGCTTTTCCGCGCGGCGCAGGATCAGGCGCCTTTCGCGGCCGCGCCGCAAACGGTGGAGATCGACCACACGAGCGAGGAGGTGACGGTGAAAGTGCGCCCGGTGAAGCCAACCGATTGCACGCAGGGATTCTTCCTGATTCTCTTCGAGAAGACAGAAAAAACGGCGTCGGACCCAAGCACGGAACGGCACGCAGATGTCACGCGAGAACTGGATCGCGAAATCCAGTATT
>JBDUAH010000109.1:0-7602 GCA_040004745.1 Chthoniobacterales bacterium
CTGGAGCAGGAGATCCGCGGCGGCTAGGTAACGAACGCTCGCACGGTCCGTCAAAACAGTGGAATGCCGGAGCCCCGGTGGGAGCGCGAGTGCGAGTGCTGGCAGCGTCGTGGGCACGCCCAGCTTCAGCGGCAACACCATGACGATTACCCTGAGTAGCGACGGCGCTCTGTCGCCGTAAACAGGTGCGGAATACAGCCCACGCGCCGAAGCGCCGACCGAGCGGCGCCGCGACAACGCCAGCACCCAGTGCGCTTGAGGTTGGCGACGATTCCAATTGTGTTTGCATCGCGTTTCTCTTTAGGATGCGGGCATGACACGAATCGCCTGCGTGGTCTTTCTTGGTAGCGTATTTCTCGCGAGAGCCGAAATGCCGGCTCCGGCGACCTTTGAATTTGCCTTCGACAATTCGGTGCCGAGTGGAATCCGAACCGTTGCCAGTGGCGATACCTCGGCGATCACGGGCGTGCAGCAAGCCGGCGGCGAGGTTGCGAATGGTTGGTGGCACGTGGCCTCAATCGATTCCTTCGGGCAGGGGAATCTGAAGTTCGAGATCGATCGCTCGAAGCTGGCGGGGGACCTTGCGCTGGTTCTGCACGCGGATTGGCAGAAGGACACGGATGTGGCGGTGCAGCTTTACGACGCGCAAGGGCGGGCGATCGCGCTCGATCTCTTTGGCGAGATGCGTCGCAATGCGCAGTCGGTCGGGACCGATACGTTTGTGATTCCGCTGGAACGTTATCCGGAGGCGACTGTGATCATGGTGCGCCGGCTGAGCGGCGATCTGCGCATCGCGGGCGGCGTCTTGTTTCCAGTTTTAAGTGAGGTGACTTCGAAAGCGGAGAACGAGGAGGAGCTGGCGGCGAAACTGGGAGTCATCCTCAGTCCGCACCACGCGATTTTGTCGGTGGGCGGGAAGGAATTTCCCAGCGCTCCAGATAATTCGGTGGGTCAGGTGCATACCGTCCCGTCGCTGGAGAAAACCAACGCCCTGGGCGCGGCGATCCTGAAACAGCCGAATTATCCCATCTACCGTCCGCTCACGGAGGGTGTCCTCGTTCCGCCGAAGATCGCAGCCTCGAATACGACCGACTTCATTATCAAAAACGCGCTCCGCACGATCGCGCTCCGCTCCGATGGGAAGCAAACAATGCCGATCATGACCAGCAGCGATGGCGTCGCCTCCGCGCTGCTCGAGGAACAATTCGATCTCGGGTTTATGAGCATCGCCATGAGCTCAGCGGAGAAGGAGAAATTCTTTCGCAGCCACGGCCATCCGATGGTGGAGATTAGCTTTGCCCGGGATGCCCTCGTGATCCTGGTGAACGTGAGCAACCCGGTGCGCTCCGTGACGGTCCCGCAATTGGACGCCATCTACGGCACCGAGCGACGGGCCGGCGCGCCCGAGGAAATTCGGACGTGGAGCCAACTCGGCGGCGAGGCCGGGGAGATCACCGTCGTTGGCGGTTACCCGAATTGGGGGACCACGCGCACCTTCCAGCAGATCGTCCTCAAGGGCGGCGCCTTCCGGGCAGACATGCAAAAAGAGGACGTCGTTTACAGCGAGGGCGTGGAATCCGCCGTGGCGAAGGATCCAGCGGCGATCGGTTTCGCCACGTTGCGACCGCGCGTTCCCGCCGTCCGCGCGCTGGGCGTGTCGCCTAATTCCGGCGAACCCATCGCGCATCCCGAGGCGGATGACATTTACTCCGGCCGCTATCCGCTCCAGCGCATGTTCTATATCTATCTGGCGGCTCCTTCACTGGAAGAGAGTGGCGCCTTCCAACGCGAGCTGGTGAATCTTCTCCTTTCCGACGTCGGCCAAACTCTGGTCGCACGCGGCGGGAGCTTGCCCCTGTTGGCGAGCGAAGTGGTGGCGGAGCGGAATAAGCTGGGTTTGCCGAAGTAGCGGCGCAGCGATTGATGGCGGTTCTTCGCTGAGACTGGTCGCGCTCGCGGCGGAAAAGCTTTTGCGTCTCGTGGAAAGGAGGCATCGTGCGCTCGTGTCGGACTTGATCGAGAGCGGGGGGCAAATACTCCGGCGTGTCGTTTTCTTCTTCCTTTTCCTAGGGGCGATGGCAGCGCCGTTGCCCGCGGCGACGGCTCCCGAGATCACCGCCGGGCCGGAGAAAGTGGCGTTCCCGCGACCGGTCTCGGAGTATCAGAATGAGGACGGCAAAGGCGTTCTCGAGATTCTGAAACAGCGCGCGAAAGCGGAGCCGTTTAACGTCATCGCCACGGTCATTTTTCTGCTCGCGATCACGCATACGTTTTTCGCGCATAAGTTCATGAAGCTCGCGCACAAATGGCGCGACGAGCATGAGGAAGTCATCGAAGCGGAGGGCCGGACGGCGGAGGCGAAGCCGCAGGTGGATGCGAAACCGGATGTGAACTGGAAGGCCGAGGTGATGCATTTCCTCGGTGAAGTGGAGGCGATCTTTGGAATTTGGGTGATCCCGTTACTCGTGGCGGTCACGCTTTATCGCGGCTGGCCGACAGCGGAAAGTTACATCAGTCACGGCGTGAACTTTACCGAGCCGATGTTCGTGGTGGTGGTGATGACGATCGCGGCGACGCGGCCGGTGCTGCGGTTTGCGGAGCAGATCATGCGGCTCTTCGCCAGTCTCGGCGGCTGCTCGCCGGGCGCGTGGTGGTTCTCGATCCTCACGATTGGTCCGATGCTGGGATCGTTCATCACCGAGCCGGCGGCGATGACGATCAGTGCGCTCTTACTCGCGCACCAATTCTACGACCTGAAGCCGAGCCGGAAATTTAAACACGCCACGCTCGGCTTGCTCTTCGTGAACGTCTCGGTGGGCGGCACGCTGACGCATTTCGCTGCGCCGCCGATTCTGATGGTGGCGGCGCGATGGCATTGGGATTTCATGCACATGCTGACGCATTTCGGCTGGAAGGCGTTCGCTGCCGTCGTGTGCTCGAATGCGCTCTATTATCTCTTTTTCCGCAAGGAATTCGCGAGCATGCGGCGCCCGGTGAAAGAAAAGTCCCGTCCCCAGCGTTGGAGCGAGCGGACAGATCCGGTGCCGGTGAGCGTCACCGCGCTTCATCTTTTCTTCCTCGCCTGGACCGTTTTCACCGCGCATTACCCGTCGCTGTTTATCGGCGGGTTTTTATTCTTCCTCGCCGCCGCGTCGGCGACGGAACATCACCAAAATACGATCAATCTAAAGCCGGCGCTCCTTGTCGGCTTCTTCCTCGCCGGGCTGGTGATTCATGGTGGGTTCCAAGGCTGGTGGATTGCGCCAGTCCTGGCCAGCATGGCGGAAAAGCCCCTCATGCTGACCGCGATGACGCTGACTGCCTTCAACGATAATGCGGCCATCACTTATCTTGCGTCGCTGGTTCCGGATTTTAGCGCCAGTCTGAAATATGCGGTCGTGGCTGGAGCGGTCGCGGGTGGCGGGCTGACAGTGATCGCGAACGCGCCGAACCCGGCGGGCCAATCAATCCTAAGTAAATATTTCGGCGATGGCGTGTCAGCCCTATGGCTGGCAGCGGGCGCAGTGATTCCAACCGCCATGGTCATGGCTTTCTTCCTGATTTTCGACTGAACCCCTTTTACGTGTGACCCGATCGCCGCTCCCGTTGGGCGAGAAATTCCTCGTCGCCTTTTTCTGTTTCGGCACGGCGATGTGTCTGCTCACGATTTTACTGCTCGCGTTTCCGGGCGGCGCGCTGGAGCCGATCTGGCGATTGAAGCCGGAAGCGCGCCAGGATTTCCACTCGTTAGGTGGATGGGCTTTCCCGCTCATGGTCATTGTCGGCGCGGCCTGTGGGCTCAGCGCGCTCGGTCTGGCGGCGCGAAAAATCTGGGGACGCTGGCTCGCGATCGCGGTCCTGCTCGTGAACCTCCTCGGCGATACCGCGAGCGCGTTGGTGCGGCAGGATTATCGGACGCTCATCGGGCTCCCGATTGGCGGTGCGATGATCTTTTACCTTTGGAAACGAGCGAAGGCGCAGGAATCTGCCGCGACTTGAAAGCGATGGGTGTCAATTCTGTCGCTTTTTCTTGCCGATCTGCGCTTGCTATGGAGAGATGGTGCAGACGCGAGGGGGAGAGATTCGCGCACGAAAAAGAATTTTCTTTTGCCAATATGATCCCGATTCATAGAGTGGGCGCTTCCGTGGCTCCGACTGATCATTCTTCCACTCTCAATTTCCGTTCGGAAGCACATCCTCAGCGCGTCGCATTCTCGTTTCTAAATTGGCGACAGCCTCTTCCGGAGACAGCAGTTCGCTAATTCCATATGGCGAATATTTTCCCACGCTGGTCGAATTGGGTCCCGCTAAAGTTGGCGGTGATCGGCCTCGTGACCGTGACCGGTCTCACAGCGGCGACATGGTATTACGTGACGCCGAAATATACCCGCGTGGGCTATCAGCCGATTCAGCCGGTGCCGTTCCCGCACGATCTGCATGTGACGCAGCTCGGGATGGATTGCCGTTATTGCCACAGCTTCGTGGACGTGGCGGCGCATTCGAATTTACCCAACACGCAGACCTGCATGGCCTGCCATCAGCAGGTGCAGAAGGAAAACCCGAAACTGGCGCCGGTGCGTGAGAGTTGGAAAACGGGACTGCCGGTAGAATGGGTGCAAATCCATCGCACGCCGGATTACGTTTTTTACAATCACGCCGCGCACGTGAATCGCGGTATCAGTTGCTTTAGTTGCCACGGGCAGATCAATCACATGCCGGTCGTTTATCATGCCAAGCCGCACAGCATGGCGTGGTGCCTCGAATGCCATCGCAAACCGGAGAATTTCCTTCGTCCGATGGACCAAGTGTTTAATCTCGATTGGAAACCGGAAGATGTGAAGCCAGCGGAATTCGTGGCGAAGTATGGGAAACCGAAGAATGCCCCCGAGGATTTCGGTCAGGGCGAGAAACTCACGCAGCAGGAAATCGGTCAGACTTTGAAAGAGCGTTGGAATATTGTTCCGCCGCTAAATTGCCAGGGGTGCCACCGATGAAACGCGTTTTCGAACATCCGCCTGAGGCGAAATCCGGGAAGCGATATTGGCGCAGCGTCGGTGAGCTGAGCGACACGCCGGAATTCCGCGGCTGGCTGGAACGCGAATTCCCGGCCGGAGCGGCGCAGCTCGAAGGCGATGAGTGGTCGCGGCGCGGCTTTTTGAAGTTGATGGGCGCGTCGATGGCGCTGGCGGGTTTTGGTTTGAGTAGCTGTCGTCGGCCGGAGGCGCATTTGGTTCCGTTCACGAAGAGCGTGGAATGGGCCATTCCGGGCAAGCTACTTTATTACGCGACCGCGATGCCTCGCCGCACCGGCGCTTTACCGCTGGTGGTGAGCACGGTGGACGGGCGCCCGATCAAGGTGGACGGGAATCCGCTCCATCCCGCGAGCGGCGGTGCCACGGATGCGTTCGCTCAGGCGTCGGTGCTCGATCTTTACGATCCTTCGCGTTCCCGGACCTTCGTCGAGCAGGTGGAGAAAGACGAGAACGGCCGCAAAATACGCTCCTCGGAAATGCGCGAGCGAGCGGCGTTCGATAAATATCTTGGCGAGATCCGGGCGAAAGCGGGGACGAGCCGCGGTGCGGGAATGGCCTTCCTGGTCGACGAAACGCAATCGCCGACGCGGGAGCGGATGCGCGGAGAACTGGCCAAAGCTTTCCCGGGGATGCGTTGGTGCCAGTACGATCCCCTCTTGAGCGAGGCGCAGAATTACAGCACGCAGATCAGTTTCGGCGAAAATTCGCGACTCATTCCGCGGCTCGATCGCGCGGACGTTATTCTCTCCATCGGGAGCGATTTCTTGGATTGTGGTGAAGGCGAGATCGGCGCGTCGCGTGGCTTCGCTTCACGTCGTCGGGTCACGACTTCGAAGGACACGATGAATCGGCTCTACGTGGTCGAAAATCGTTACACGCTCACCGGCGCGATGGCGGATCACCGGATGCCGTGCCCGGCCAGCCAGATTCCCGCGTTTACGCACGCGCTTGCGACCAAGATCGCGAGCGCGACGGGAGATGCAGGATTGGGCTCGGTGATCGGGTCGTTTGCGGCACCAGTGAAAGCGATGCAATTCGATGAGCGCTGGCTCACGGAATGCGCCAACGATCTAGTTTCGAAAGCAGGCGCCAGCTTGGTGCTAGCCAGTCCGCAGCAACCGGTCGCGGTGCAGTTGATGGTCTATGGCATCAACGCCGCGCTCAAGAATATCGGGACCACGATCGTCGTGCGCGACATGCCGCGCCGTTCGCTTCCGCTGAGCATTCTACAACTCGCCGCGGAGATGAACGAAGGCCGGATCCAGCACCTTTTCATTATCGGCGGCGATCCCGTTTACAACGCGCCGCGCGGCCTGCTGCAAGATCCCGAAACGAAGAAGTGGCTCGATTGGGAAGATCTGCAGAAGAAGGTGCCAGATGTGGTGCGGGTAGGTTATCACGAAGACGCCACCTCGGGTCTAAGCAAGTGGCATGTGCCGGCGACGCACTATCTCGAATCTTGGGGCGATGCGCTCACCTCCGATGGCGGCTACGTCGCGATTCAGCCGATGATTTTGCCGCTCTTCGGCGGAATGTCGGACTTGGAGTTGATGAACGCCTTGTTAGGCAGACCGAAGTTGGAAGGACCGGAATTGGTGAAAGACACCTTCCGCGCCACGGCGCCTCCGGGAGAGTTCGAGACCGCTTGGTCGCAATTGCTGCGCGACGGATTTGCCACGCACATTCCTGTCACTGACAAGACGGCAGCTTTCAATGGCGGAGCCGCGAACGCTGTCGCACGGAGTTGGACCACGGCGCCCGCGCCGACGCCAGACTCGCCCGAGATCGTGCTGACGCGCAGCTACTCGATCGACGATGGCCGTTATATCAATAACGGCTGGCTCCAGGAAATGCCGGACCCGGTGACGAAGCTCACTTGGGATAATGCCGCGCTCATGAGCCCGGCGATGGCGAAGCATTTGAACGTCGAGACGGGCGACTTGATCCAAATCAAAGTTTCGGCGCTCAGCGTGGAGCCGGAATTTGCACCAGCGGGCGCGGATCCAGTGGAGCGTGAACTCATGATCGCGGCCATGATCGCGCCCGGGCATGCCGATAACTCAATTTCGATTTCTCTCGGCTACGGCCGGGTGTTGGGACCGCAGGAGCCTCTGCCTTACTCGGGCCAGAACGGAGGCGCTCATCTGCCGGCCGGAGACACCGCGGGGTTTAATGGTTATTTGCTGCGAACCGGCACGAACCCGCACTTCATCGCGGTCGACGACAAGATCGTGAAGAGCGTGAAGGTGGCCAAAGCGGGTGGGACCTACAAGCTCGCGACGACGCAAGATCATTGGAGCATCGAAGGTCGTGGCTTGGTGCGTGAGGCGACGATCGAACGCTACCGCTCGGACAGCGAGTTTGTGTCGAAGCTCGGAGGCGATGCGGAATTGCCGCCGCAGTTGCCCACCATTTACACTCATCCCAAGATGACTGCGCCCCAGCAGTGGGGAATGAGCGTGGATCTCAATGTCTGCACCGGCTGCAGCGCCTGCGTGGTTGCGTGTCAGGCCGAGAACAACATTCCGATTGTCGGCAAACTCCAGGTCACGCACGGACGCGCGATGCA
>JBDUAH010000110.1:0-7600 GCA_040004745.1 Chthoniobacterales bacterium
TTTTCCGGAGAGTTTGGGAAGCCTCGGTAATTCTGAACTCGTGCGCGCAGCGCAAACCGCTTCGAACTTTCGCCTCCGCGTGCTATCGCTTCTCCGATGCTTTCAACCGGCAAGACACCGGCGGCGCTCGGCTATCGCATGCCGGCAGAATGGGAACCGCACGCCGCCACCTGGCTCTCGTGGCCGCGGCGCGAGGGGATCAGTTTTCCGGACGCCTATGATCGCGTGATGCCGACCTTCCGCGCCATGGTGGAAGCGATCGCGGAATCGGAGCCGGTGAACATCAACGTCTGCAACGGCGCGCACGAAGCGGAAGCGCGCGCTGTGCTGAAAGGGGTCGCGCCCGAGTGCATCACCTACCACGAAATCCCGACGAACGAGCCCTGGTGCCGCGATCATGGCCCGACCTTTCTCGTGCGCGACGAGGCACCGCGGATGGCGATCGTGGACTGGGATTACAACGCCTGGGGCGGTAAGTATCCGCCCTGCGATCTCGATGAAATCGTGCCTACTCGCGTCGCGGCAGAACTCGGAATGCGCGTCTTCTATCCGCAGATGATCTTGGAAGGCGGCTCGATCGAGGTGAACGGGACGGGCACGCTCCTTACCTCGGAGTCGTGTTTGTTAAACCCAAACCGTAATCCTTCGTTAGGCCGAAGCGAAATCGAGCAACGCCTGCGCGATTATCTCGGCGTGCGCGAGATCCTTTGGGTGGGCGACGGCATTGAGGGCGATGACACGGACGGGCACATCGACGACCTGACGCGCTTCGTCAGCGAACGGACTGTCGTCACGGCCGTCGAAACGAATCACGCCGATTCAAATTTCCAGCCGCTCCAGGAAAACCTCACGCGTCTGCGCGGGCTGCGGATCGCCGGAGAGCCGCTCGAAATCATCGAACTCCCGATGCCGGCAAAAATCGTCCGCGACGATCAAGTCTTGCCCGCGAGCTACGCCAATTTCTACATCGCGAACGAGACCGTTTTACTCCCCGTCTTCGCCGACCCGAACGATGCCAAGGCCATCGAAGTAATCCAAAACGCCTTTCCGAGACGCCGCGTCATCCCGATCGATTGCCGCGAATTAATCTGGGGCCTCGGCGCGTTCCACTGCCTTACGCAACAGCAACCAGCGGCGTAGTCTGTCATCCCGAGCCGCGTAGACGGTCGAGGGATCTCACATTGGGTCTTTGGCTTTCTTCAAAGGGGCGACATCGCTACGCGGCGCGTCGATCGCGCGAGGAAAATTCCCATGCGACCGCGAGATCCTTCGACCGTCTGTACGGCTCAGGATGACCGAATGCGCTCGATTCGCGAGTGCGCTAAATCCCGGTCATCGCGCGCAGGAAGAAGAACAGTACAATCAGCGTGACGAGCCCGAGCGGTCCGCGCGCCAGAAATTTCGTCACGCCATCGAGACTTTGTCCGCGGCGGGATTGCATGAATGCGACCAGCGCCAGGACGAGTCCGATGCCGTGGCAGATCATCGCGATAATGAATGCGGTATCCGCCGTCGCGCCGAGGACTCGCGGAGCGAACGCGCCACTGCACAGGCCCAGAGCGAGAAACAGAAACGACGCCAGACCGATTTTGCGAAGATGATTCATCGTGCGTTGATTAGTCGACGCGGAGCCGGCTCGCAACCGGAGGCGCCTTGCTGGGTGCTTTTGCGACGCTACGTGGTGGGAGCGGGCTTGTAGCCACTTTTCAAGATCGCCTCGTGGAGGGCGGGCGCATGCGTCTTGCGGGCATCAAAGGTCACGGTGACTCGCTCGTTTGCGACATCGGCTTTTACTTCTTTCACGCCGGCGATTTTCGAGAGCGGTTCGCGCAAACTTCGCACGCATTCGTCGCAGTCGTTTCCCTCGGTGGCGATATGAATTGTTTCCAGCACCTCGTGGTCCGCGGTGTCGTGCAGGTTATGGGGATCGGATGGTTCCATTACCCCGATAACGTCCGGCAGAGCCTTCCCGGATGCTTCATGGACTAAGTCCAAATGACAAATTTTTGTCGCGCCGCGCGAATCCCAAGGGTAAGGAATGCGTCGGCTGTCTTCTCTTTTTTGGAAAACAGACGCCAACCAACCCATCCATCCCCATGAAAAAAATCGGAGTCCTTTTCGGTCAGGAAAACAGCTTCCCGCCAGCCTTGTGCGAGCGGATTAACCAAAAAGCCGGCGGCGAAATGCAGGCCGAGTTTGTCCGCATCGACAAGGTCGTGCAGGGCGAACCGTGCGGCTACGACGTCATTGTCGATCGCATTTCGCAGGATGTGCCGTTCTATCGCGGCTTCCTCAAAAACGCAGCGCTTACCGGCACCGCGGTGGTAAACAATCCGTTCTGGTGGAGCGCAGACGAGAAATTTTTCAATAACGCGCTCGCGACGCAGATCGGTGTGGCGGTTCCCCGCACCGTCCTTTTGCCCTCCCACGAAGTGCCGCCGGACACCAACGACAACTCGTTCCGTAACCTGGCTTACCCGATGGATTGGGAAGGCATTTTCGAATACGTCGGCTGGCCCGCGTATTTCAAACCGTTCTCGGGCGGCGGCTGGAAGAACGTCTACAAGTTGAACAACCCGGACGAATTTTTCCGCGCCTACAGCGAGACCGGACAGCTCGTCATGATGCTGCAAGAGGAAGTCCTCTTCGACATGTACTTCCGCTGCTACTCGATCGATCAACGCCACGTGAAGATCATGAATTACGAGCCGCGGCATCCGTATCATCTGCGCTACCAGACCGATTGGGAGGCGCCGAAAGACATCGTCGAAAAGGTTGAATGGGGCGTGCAGCAGTTGAACCGTTATCTCGGTTACGATTTGAACACGGTTGAGTTCGCGATCCGCGACGGCGTGCCGGTAGCGATCGATTTCTGCAATCCCGCACCGGATGCGGAGCGGTCGAACGTGGGCGAGGAGAACTTCCAGTGGGTCGTCGAAGCGGTTTCGGAAATGTGCATTCGCAAGGCGCGCGAACACAAGCCGGGACAGGACAACTTGAGCTGGGGCAAGTTCATCCAAGCGGGTGCGACCGGGCGGACGTTGGCGGATCTGCAGTAACGCGCTGACGATTTAGCGGAGCCAAAAAAAGCGCCCGAAGGGCGCGGCGGAATAAAGCCCGGAGTGAAGCTCAGCGAACTCCGGGAATTGCCGACGCCGCGCGGTCAAACCCGCGGAGCGGGTGACGGAGCCCCGCGTGAATCAGCGTGCGATTTCCGTCGCCCTCCCGAGGCTTGACCCTCTGTCGAGACGGGCACCCGGAGTTCCGCTCCGGCCCGGCTCCCATTGCGTTTCGACTAGCGCGGCTTTTTGGCAGTAGCAGCTCCGCCGGATTTTGCTTTCACGATCGAGACATCGGAGCTGTTGATCGTGCCGTTCGCATTCACATCGCGGCGGAAATTCGTCGCTTTGGTCGTTTGACCGGAGTCGCCTTTCGTTTGACCGACATCGGATGAATTCACCGCGCCATTGTTGTTCGTGTCACCAACGAGAATCTGCAGCGGGATCGTGATGTTATTGGCCTGCGTGCCATCATTCACCGCCGCGACCGTGACCTGCAGTGTCTGGCCGTCGGTTACGCCAGTCAGATTTACGATGACCTCGTTCGTCGCAACTGTGGTGCTGCTGGCGGTGCCCGTGCCTTGTGTAATCTGCGCCTGCGCAGTCGTGACGGCGGTTGGGAATATGATGACAACTTGGTAATCGCCCGTGGCACCGCCATCGCGGCACTCGATTCCGGGCGAACCCATGAGCGGCAACGGAATATCGAAAATCCCGGCACTGCCATGGACCTTGCGCGAGACCGCGGTGATGGCGTTAAAGCGCGTGATCAAACCGTAGGTGTCTTTCTCATCCACGCCGCCGGTGCGGCCTGGCCCGACGGCGTTGGCGTCGCCGTAGTTGTACACTCGCGAATCGGATCACCGCTCGTCGTGGTGCCGTCGAGTTGTTGGTCGTTAGGCGGCAGTTCGGTGCCGCCCTGTAGATTGCGCACGTCGAGCAGGAGGTTGCCCTGCGCCGGATCGTAGAAGAACGGCGTGATGAAGTTGAGCACGATCTCGAAATTGCTCGGATCGCCCGTGAAGGTGATGTCCGTGGCGAAAGCGCCGGAGAAAACCTGCGTGTCGTTAGGCCCGACGTTGAGCGCAAAGGTGGAACTCAAATTATCGGGCGTCTGGTTGGTGGTGGAAAGATTCACTTGCAACTGCGGCACCGTGCCGGTAAACGAAAGACCCGGGCCGTGACCGCGGAAGGCGATGCGATTAATCAAACCGCCGGCGGGATTGAGCCGTGCGAATTCGGTGGCCCGGAAGACCTGCTGATAGCGGATCGACTGCGCGGAGAAGAGTGGGAAGAGATTCCCGGTCTCACCTTGCGCCGAGGAAAATCCGCTTGGCACGACGAGCGGGCCCGCGAAAACGGGGCGGGTGAAAATATCGGAAAGCGGCCGGCGATTAAACGAATTTCCGATGTGCGCGAGGCCGTAGATGTCTTCGATCGTGGCCAGCACATTGAAGTGGTTCATGGCCGTGCCGGTGGGCGTCTGGAGGCCGGGATCGCCAGGCGTCGCAGCGTAGGGATTGTTGCTGTTCAGGTCCGCCTCGGTGTAGTTGCCGGGCTGAATCCCAGCGCCGGCAAAGATGGTCGCGATCTGGTTGGACGGCGTGTTATCCCCATCTTCGTCGAAAGTGATAATGAGGAGACTGTTGTGGGTATTCGCCCAAGCCAGGTAGGCGTCGATGATGTTCGTCTGCAACCAGGCGTCGCCCTGCTCGATGGTGCCGTCGTGCATGTCGTTCTGCTGATCGGGCACGACAATCGAAACGGTCGGCAGATTGGCGAAACTTCCGGGGCTGGCCCCGATCGCCTGGAACGCGGTGAACGGCTGATTGGTGCTGGTGGGTAACTGGTTAGGGGTCGGATTGACGTCGTTCATCCAATTAGCCGCGGGGTTGTGCTTCCGGTAATAATCGCCCACCTGATCGCCATCGAAACCGACCGAGGGAAGCCCCTGCGAAAAGGTGGCGTAGCTGTAGCCTGCGCTGCGCAGGGCCGCGCCCAGATTGGGCGTGGTGAAGGGCGGCAGCGCGGTGAACGGCTCGCCGCTCGTCCCTGGCCGGCCGTCCTGGATCGTGCCCTCGTTACTGCCGGAATAGAGCTCGAGGTAATTCGGCTGGCTGGGATGCCGCACCGCGTGCGAACCGGTCGTTAGGCCGGTCGGATCGGTCGTGGCGTTGACGATGTTCGCGCCCGCGGCGGCGAGGGCGTTAATGTTGGGCGCGGCAGGGCTGCCGATGATTTGCGAGAACGAATGATTCTCTTCGATCACGATCACGATGTGATCGTAGGCAGGTCTCTCCGCTTGCGCCGAGGACAGCGAGCCAAGGGCTCCGAGAAGAGGGGCGAGAAGGTGGCGGGTTTTCATATTATTGGTGGAAGCCGTATCTGATCGCGAGGGCGCGGAGGTCCTTGATATTCTGCGCCCATTCCGCAGCCTCTTCGTCGCCGGCAAGAGGCAGGCAGGGCGTGCCGAAAGGCCCCGGCGGCACAGTGAAAACCGGTGCGGTGAACTCCGGCTGCGCGAAGTTCAGGACCTCGGCCAGATTATTCGCCGTCTCATCGCGCACCGTGAGCGGCGGAAGGCCGAAGCGCCACTCGATCATTCTCAAGATGGAGGTGTGATCGTATTGCGCGTGCGCAATATAACCGCGCCGCGCGTAGGGCGAGATGACCACGCACGGCACGCGAAAACCGAGCCGCCCATCTGTATCGCCAGCCGCCGCGCTGGCGGTGGGGATCGGCGCGAGGGGCGGCGGCACGTGATCGTAAAAGCCGCCCCATTCGTCGTAGTTGATCACGAGGACTGTCTTCGACCAATTCGGACTGGTCCGAAGCGCATCGTAAACCTGGTTTAGGAAAGCTTCGCCGTTGCGGATGTCGGCGTGTGGATGGTCGTCGTTCGACGTGCCCTGTTCTTCACCGCCGAAACGCGGATCGATGAAGGAGACATTCGGGAGCGTGCCGTTTTGCGCATCAGCCAGGAACTGCGTGAAAGGTTTCGAGATGTTTTGATAACGCGCGCCCCAAAGGCTGAGGAAGGGCTCATCGCTGAAATAATAGCGGCCCGAATAACCCTTCTCTTCCAGCCGGCTCCAGATGGTCGGGAGCGTGGAAGTGACCGTGAGATCGTTATCCAGCCGATCCGTTTGCGCGGCGTGCATGTAAATGCGGTTCGGAAACGTGGCCGAAAGAATTCCCGCGAAATAGTTGTCGCAGATGGTGAAGGCCTGCGCCGCGGGAGCGAGAAAGGAGGGATCGGTTTCTCCGTAATAGCCGATTGCGTAGGTGTCGTTCCCCGAACCTTCGAGGAGCCAGCCGTCGGCCCCGCCATTGTGATATTGCACACGACCGTTCGAGTAGGAATGACCGGGATCGAGGAAGCCGCAGCCTTGATAATCCGGCGAGAGCGAGTGCGTCGGGTGCGAGTTCCCTTGGCTGTCGAGATAAGTAAGGCCGGCCTGTTGTCCGTTCGCGCCGGGCAACCAGCCGAAGAAGTGATCGAAGGAACGGTTCTCCATCATGACCACGACGACATGCTCAAAGCCGGCCGCGTTCGGCGGCGGCAGCGTCTGAGCATTCGCCGAGGGAATTATCGCAAATCCACCGAGCAGGCCGAAAATTGCAAAGACGAAGACGGCACAAGGGCGGTTAATCATGCCCTATCTCTAGAACAGGGGCGCGGCAGGCCGAAGTGACGTTCGTGAAACAAATTCGTGCCGACTCGAGAAGAACGAATGTTGGTTCAGATTGAACCGAACTTGCGTCACTCCCGGTTCTGGCGCTTCATTATCGTTGATGGAGAAAGACCACGTTTTCACTCTCGGAGTCGAGGAAGAGTTCCAAATTGTTGATCCCGAGACGCGGGAGCTGAAGTCGCACATCCAGCAAATTCTCGGCGACGGCAAAGTGGTGATGCAGGAACGGATCAAACCGGAGATGCATCAATCAGTGGTGGAGACGGGCACCGATATTTGCCATACCGCGGCCGACGCCCGCGAGCAGGTGATCCGTTTGCGTAGCGAACTCGCGGAACTGGCTGCAAGGGGCGGGGCGAAATTTGCCTCGGCCGGGACGCACCCGTTTTCGCATTGGCACGATCAGCGCATCACGGAAGGCGAGCGCTACGAAACGATCGTGAAGGACATGCAGCAGGTGGCACGGGCGAACCTCATCTTCGGCCTGCACGTGCATGTGGGAATTCCCGATCGCGAAATGGCGATCCATGTCATGAATCAGGCGCGCTATTTTTTGCCGCACATTTATGCGTTGTCGGCTAATTCACCTTTTTGGGTCGGTCGAAACACTGGTTTCAAGGGTTACCGCCTGAAAGTTTTCGAGCGTTTCCCGCGCACCGGCATTCCCGACGCCTTCGAAGGGCTCTCGGAATATGAGGATTATTGCAAACTACTCGTTAAGACAAATTGCGTCGATAACGCGAAGAAGATCTGGTGGGACATCCGGCTCCATCCATTCTTCGACACGCTGGAAGTGCGCGTCTGCGATGCGCAATCGCGCGTGGATGATACGATCGCGCTCGCCGC
>JBDUAH010000111.1:0-7569 GCA_040004745.1 Chthoniobacterales bacterium
ATGGATGGACATCGTCATCGAGTAGAGCTCGTAGACCACTTCGAAGCGCGGTTCTTCGCCGAAATTATCGACGCTGGAAATATCGAGCAGGTAATCGAACGAGAGCTCGTCGCGGCAGAACTTGGCGACTTCGCGCAGGTGCTCGCGCCCGATGGTGAAGGTGGTCTCGCCGCGGAAACTGGTCTGGCTCTTGATCTTTTCGCCAAAGAGCCGGCTGAGCGAGGCGAGGAGTTCGGGACCGGTCATGCGGAAACAGGTTCGCGGTCTTGGAAGAGTTCGCGTTTCTGATCGAGGAACGCGTGTTCGCCACCGATCTTTTGCTGCAATTTCATGAGGCCTTCGATAAGCGCTTCGGGCCGGGGCGGACAACCAGAGACGTACACATCCACCGGCAGAAGACGATCGATTCCCTGAAGCACGGCATAAGACCGATACATGCCGCCGGTGGAGGCGCAGGCGCCCATGGCGATGACCCACTTGGGATCGGGCATCTGGTCGTAGATCCGCTTCACAGCGAGCGCCATTTTATAGGTGACGGTGCCGGCCACGATCATGACGTCGCACTGGCGTGGCGAGAAGCGCATAACTTCGGAGCCGAAACGCGAGATGTCGAAACGCGAGGCCGCGGACGCCATTAATTCGATCGCGCAGCAGGCGAGACCCATCGGCATAGGCCAGAGGGAATTCTTCCTCATCCAGTTCATGGCGGCATCGACCCGCGTGATGATGACGTTGCCCTCAATCTTCGAATCGTAGGCAGCAGGGCGAATCTCCGTCATAGGTGACACTAAAGTTGCCCTTCTGGTCCGCAAGCGAAGAGCTTTAAGTTTTAAGATTTCGGCTTTAAGTGAGGGCTCCGATGGAAGCGCGCACGCATCTCGACCAGCTCGAAAATCAGAGCATCTACATTTTTCGCGAGGCCTTTCGTTCTTTCAAAAACATCGCCATGCCGTGGTCGATGGGGAAGGACTCGAACGTTTTGATCTGGCTCTCGCTGAAGTCATTTTTCGGGAAGATTCCGTATCCGGTGCTGCACATCGATACGACCTACGAGTTTCCGGAGATGCTGGAGTTTCGTGATTGGGCGACGGGGCATTACAAACTGAACCTGATCGTGAAGATCAATGAGGAGGCGCGTGCGCGCGGTGTCGGCTATGAGACGCACGATCCGGTGACGGTGACGCACGAGCTGAAAAGCGTTGCGTTGCAGCAAGTGCTGGCGGAGCACAAATTCGACGCGCTTATCACCGGGATCCGACGCGATGAAGACGCCACGCGGGCGAAAGAGCGCTATTTTTCGCCGCGCAATGCGCAATCAGAGTGGTCGTATAAGGATCAGCCGCCGGAGTTTTGGGGACAGTTCGCGAGCGCGGGCGGACCGGGCGAACACGTGCGGGTGCAGCCGTTGCTTGATTGGACGGAAGCGGACATCTGGCGCTACATCCAACGCGAGCAGATTCCGATTCCGCAGATGTATTTTGCGCGGCACGGGCTGCGGTATCGTTCGTTAGGCTGCATGCCGATCACAAAACCGGTGGAGAGCACGGCGGCTACGATCGAGGAAGTCATCGCGGAACTCGACGCTACCAAAACCAGCGAGCGCGCCGGGCGCGCGCAGGATCATCATGAGCGGAATGCGATGCAAAAACTTAGAGCAAAGGGTTTCATGTGAGCGCGGAAACCCCTCGCCTTAAGGTGGTCTTCGTCGGCCACGTCGATCACGGGAAGTCCACGCTGATCGGGCGGATTTTGCATGACACGGATGCGCTCCCGGACGGGAAGTTGGAGACGATTCGGCAAGCCAGCGCGGCCGAAGGAATGGAGTTTGAGTATGCGTTCTTGCTCGACGCGCTTTTAGAGGAGCAGGAGCAGAACATCACGATCGATACGACGCAGATTCCGTTTCGAACGGCGCGGCGGGATTACGTCATCATCGATGCGCCTGGTCACAAAGAGTTCCTGAAAAACATGATCACCGGAGCGGCGAAGGCGGATGCCGCGGTGCTCGTGGTGGCTGCAAATGAGGGCGTTCGCGAGCAGAGCCGGCGACACGCATATTTGCTGAGCTTGCTCGGAATTCGGCAGATCATAGTCGTCGTGAACAAGATGGACTTGGCCGGGTATTCACAAGAGGCTTTTCGGCAAATCGAGCGTGAATATCGCGAGTTTCTGCAGTCGTTAAGCTTGGAGGCGCGTTGTTTCATTCCGGCATCGGCGCGCGCAGGAAAGAACGTCGCTCGACCGGGCGGCGATGAGCTGAAATGGTATTCTGGCTCGACCTTGCTCGAGACCTTGGACCAACTGCAGGCTGTGACCGTAGCGGAGAATCAGCCGCTGCGATTTAGCGTGCAGGATATCTATCGCTTCGACGAGCGGCGGATCATTGCGGGACGAATTGAGAGCGGCTGCCTGAGGGTAGGGGACGAGCTGGTTTTTTCGCCGACTAACAAGACGTCAACGGTCGCCACTATCGAAACGTGGAGCGCACCGGTACGGACGGAGGCGACCGCGGGTGATTCGGTCGGGATCACTTTGCAGGAGCAGATTTTCGTTGAGCGCGGTTATGTGGCGTCGCATCTGCAGGAGACGCCGATCCAGGCGAATCGCTTCCGCGCCGATATCTTCTGGTTGGCCGAGAAGCCGCTGCGGAAAGATGCACAATGTAGCATCCGACTCGGGACGCAGAACGTGAACTGTCAGGTCGTGAGCATCGAGGAGTTGATGGATTCGTCGACTCTGGTGGTCAACACGGAGGTCGTTAACGAAGTGGCTCGCAATCAAGTGGGTCGGGTGACCTTGCAATCGCGGGCGCCGCTGGTTTTCGACAATCACGAACGTGTGCCGAATCTCGGTCGTTTCGTGGTGGTTCTGGAGGGGAAAATCTGCGGCGGTGGCACCCTTTTTGGAGGTGCATACACCAGCCGCTCCGAGGTTAAGAGCAAGAATATCTTCTGGAGCGAAGGCAAGATCACGGCGCAAAAACGCGCCATTCAAAACGGTCACCGCGGCGCAGTGGTCTGGCTCACCGGACTCTCCGGCGCCGGGAAATCCACCATTGCGCAAGCACTCGAAGGCGAACTCTTCGCCCGCGGAATGCACACTTACGTTCTCGACGGCGATAACATTCGGCACGGGCTGAATTCCAACCTCGGCTTCTCGCCCGAGGACCGAGAGGAGAACATTCGTCGCGTCAGCGAAGTGGCGAAATTGATGGCTGACAGCGGCGCAGTGGCAATCACGGCGTTCATCTCGCCCTATCGCGCGGATCGGACGCGTGCGCGTGAGATCGCCCTCGAATCGAAAGCTGATTTTATCGAAGTGTTTGTCGATGCGCCATTGGGCGTCTGCGAGGAGCGCGATCCGAAGGAGCTCTACAAGAAGGCGCGGGCGGGGAAGATCCGGGATTTTACCGGCATCGATGCGCCTTATGAAGCGCCGGAGGACGCGGAGATCACAGTGCGAACGCACGAGCAAACAGTCGAGGAATCTGTGGCGGCGATCCTTGAGGAACTGCTGCCGCGGCTGCGTTCTGCGGAGTTTTCGGGTTGATGCACTTGTAGCCACGTCGCTGCGCGACGTGTTGGATCGGTGTGGAGGACTATTCGGAAGTTCTCTCCGGCCGACGTCGCTCTCGCACGGCCCACAGGGCGCGTGGCTACAGGCGCGAAGTCCGGTGTGGCGCGGAATTGAGGCGCTCGTTAGGGCGAATTTACGCAACCCGGGTCGCGAGGCGGCCGCCTTCGTAATCCGTGGTAATTTGGACGCGGCCCGATTCGATGACTTCGTGCACGGTGCGGCCGAGTTCGGACGCCTCGTAAGGCTTCGCGATAACCCCGCGGAAACCGAAGTCCTGGTAGCGGGCCATGGTGGAATCCATGGCGTAACCGCTGGAGACGATGGCGTTCACGGTGGGATCAATCTCGATTAACTGCTTGAGCGCTTCTTTTCCGCCCATGCCGCCAGGGAGAGTGAGATCGAGGATGACGAGGTCGAAACGGTCGCCGGCTTCGAGTTTGTCGCGGTAGAGATTGACGCCTTCGATGGCGGTTTCGGCGCCGCTGACCTGGTAGCCCAGACGTTCAAGGGTGAACTCGACGAGCGCGCGGATAGCTTCTTCGTCATCCACGATCAGAATGCTGCCGGTGCCGGTAATCTCTGGGCTGACCGAAGTGGGAGCTTCGGCTGGAAGTTCGATGTGACTCGAGGCTGGAAGGTAAAGCGTGAAAGTGGTGCCGAAGTGGACCTGAGATTCAACGGTGATGAGCCCGTTGTGATTCTTCATGATCGAGTAAGTGGTGGCGAGACCGAGACCGTTCCCCTTCGCTTTAGTGGTGAAGTAAGGATCGAAGATGCGCTTGAGGTAATCTTCGGGGATGCCAACGCCTTCATCGCGGATCTTGATCCGGATGTATTCGCCAGCGAGAAGGTCTGGGATGGTAGGCGTCATCGCGGAGTGGTAAATGAAGTTCTCGCAACTGATCCGGAGCGTTCCTCCATTCGGCATGGCTTGATCGGCGTTGACGACGAGGTTGCCTACCACCTGGCTGATCTGGCCAGGATCGATTTCGGCGGGCCAGAGGTCCTTACCGATGGTGAATTCGCTCCGGCTGTGCGTGCCGCGGAGTGAGAAGCTGACGGTGTCCTGAATGAGGCGACCGATGGACGCAGTCTTCTTAATCGGAGCGCCGCCGCGGGCGAAGGTGAGGAGTTGTTGCGCGAGATCGCGAGCGCGGAGCGACGCGTTCTTGGCGTCGTTCAAGCGGGTGCCCATCTCGTCGCCTGGAGGCAGGAGGAGCGAGGCGAGAGAGATATTGCCGATGATGGCGGTGAGCAGATTGTTGAAATCGTGCGCGATGCCGCCGGCGAGGAGGCCGAGTTGCTCGAGCGTGTCGGCTTTACGGCGCTCTGCTTCGTTGCGCTGCCGCTCGGTGATATCGCGGAAGACGAGCACGACACCGACGACTTCGTTCTTGTTGTCGCGAATGGGGGAGGCGACCTGCTCGACGACATGCTCATCGCCCGTGCGGGAGATGAGGGTGGCGTTTTCCGGCAGGCTTAAGAGAATCGAATGCGCTTCGCTTCGGTAGCCGCTCTTTTGCGCGCGGGCTTGAGCCGCGAGATCGATCGCGACGTTAAAGACGGTCTTCAGCGGCTGGCCTATGGCGTCCTTCGAATCCCAACCGGTGAGGGTCTCGCCGGCGTTGTTGATCATGATGATCTTGCCTTGGACATCGGTCGTGATGACGCCATCCCCGATGGAACTCAGCGTCACCGCGAGACTTTCCTTCTCTGCCGCGATTTCGGTTTCGAAGCGTTTCCGCTCCGTCACATCGCGCACCATGGCGACGAATAGAAGCTTTTCGTCCACGACCATTTCACTGAGTGCAATCTCGATCGGGAATGTGGCATTACGGCGGGTGCGACCTTGGCCGAGTGTGGAGCTGCCGGTGCGGCGGGCGAGATCGTCCCACGCGACCGGAGCAGGGGGTGCTTCTGGGTCGAGCGTATAGGACTTGGGAACCAAGCGGGTAAACTTGTGGCCGATCATCTCGTTGTTGCTGCAGCCGAACATTTTCTCGGCCGCTGGATTCATGGAACAGATCACGCCCTTGTCATCCACCGTGATCATTCCATCGAGGATATTGTGAATGATCGATTTGATGCGGCTCTCGACGCCGTCCAGCTTCGAAAGTTGACGCCGGACGAGCACGCAACTGTAGGTATTCGAGATAACGAGAAGGCCGACCGCGAGCAGGCAGAGGATGGCCAGTGCGCTCGTCTTGGCGATGCGCGCGCGCTTGGCGGAAACGGCCCGCGTCTCGTAGGCATCCATCTCCTTTTGTTGGAAGACCGCAATCTTCTGCTGGATATCCGCCATGAGCCTCTCGCCCATCGCGGTCTCGGCGTTCGCCGGAGCACGCCGCCCGAGTCGCCGCGCTTCCATTTCCGGAGTTGATGAAGTGGCGACCCATTTATCGAGACTGGTGCGGATGTCCGTGAGGAGCGCGGCCTGCTCCGGGTTGGCGGTGACGAGGATGGAGAGGTAGCCACGGTAGTTGGCAAAGGCGGCCATCGCGGTTTTGTAGGATTCTGTGTAACTTTCGTCGCCGGTTAACATGTAACCGCGCTTTTCCTTCTCCATCTCCAAAACGGAGCGCTCCAGCTTTGGCAGAAGGTCCAGAATTTGGGTCGACTGCACGGCCCATTCCTGATCGCGCATCCGCTGATTCTGCGTGATTTGCTCTTCATTCCGCAGCGTTGCCAGAATCTCGCGCGCGTCCTGCAGGATCGCGTCGCCGAGCAGAGGAGCAGTGCGAGTCTCGCTAGCGGTCGAAGCGGCGGGTCCCGCGGTAAGATCCGCGCGGGCGGCCTGAGTTAGCCACGTATTTACCAGCTCCTGCAGCCGCATGACTCGCTTCCGCTGCGTCGAGCTTTCGAGAATTAGGTCGGTCATAGCCTCGATCCGGGCCTTGACGATCTTTTGCCGTTCCTGGAAGGCAGCGGCGTTGGCGGGATTCCCCGTGAGCAGGTAGCCGCGATGACTGGTTTCCAAGGCCGCCAGGTCATTTTCAAGTGAGCCGGCCAGTCGCAAGACTTCCGTCGTGTGAGCCCTCAGGACGTCCTGCTGATAGGTCTTGTAGGTAACGAGAAGAAAAATTCCCGCGAGGAAAATAATGACGACCACGCCGGCGGCCGTCCCGGAAAGAAGTTTAACGTGAAAATGTTTTTGACTGAAGAGCCAGTCCCAACCGCGGCGCAAGGCGGACCCACGGGGCTGGGTGTCGGAATGGGTCGCTGCGGCGGGAGTCATTAGAATTTCCACAAAGCAAGTCTTTTGCCACCTGCTCGGCGGTCTAGGGATAAGCAAACTTAGTACCGCACACGGATGAGAATTAATCCGTCTGCTGGCGCCACCAGTCTGGAATTCGCTGACGCCCGCTCCGGCTCCCGCAGCCGCAGCGAAATTTCCCCCAGGCGCGCTGGCTCCCAGCCCACGCGTGCCAAGGCGCCCACCATCAGGCGCACCATCTTATAAAGAAATCCTTCGCCCGACACCTCCACGGTAATGCACCTCCCTCGCCGGCGAACCTGCACCGCGTCAATCGTGCGATGAGTATCCTGCTCCACCTGTCCGCGGTTCGCCGCGAAGGAAGAAAAATCGTGCCGGCCCACGAAGGCGCGCGCCTCAGCGACCATTGTTTCAAGGTGTAACGGTCGCGCGATCTGCCACGCCCTCCCCACTTCCAGCGGCGGGAGAATGCGATCGTTCCATATCCGGTAGCGGTAAGTTTTGCCGCGGGCAGAAAAGCGCGCGTGGAACGACGACGGCATATATCGGCAGCGCAGAACTCGAATTCTTGGGTCGAGCGAAGTATTCAGCGCGGCCACCCACTGGACCGGGTCTAACGAGCGGATGGGCAATTCCACATGGGCCGTCTGGCCCAGTGCGTGCACCCCTGCATCGGTCCGTCCGGCGCCGTGGACTCGGATTTTTTCGCCGAGTACAATCGCGAAAGCGCGTTCCAGGTGATCCTGCACCGCCTGGCCGTTCTTCTGGCTCTGCCAGCC
>JBDUAH010000112.1:0-7519 GCA_040004745.1 Chthoniobacterales bacterium
CGTAGCTCTCGTAGTGGCCCTTCGTCCCGACCATATCGGTCATGAAATAACAAGGAGCCTTCCAGCCCGCCATGTTGCGCGTCGGGATGGCCCAGGCTGAGCAGGTCAGATCGCGTTTTCCGGCGAGGAACTCAAAATAAACCGGCGTCCCGAAGAACGTGTAACGCTCCATCCACTCCTCCATTTTCGCGAACTTTTGCACCGTCAAATCGCGCGTGAGGAAGAAATTCTCCGGCTGCAGATTGAGCCGCGTGATCATGTCCTTCTTCGCCGCGTCGTATTCGTAGCCGGGTGTGATGGTGTGACCGTCCACGCCCAGATCGGAAAGAAAATCGAGCATCTGCTCGACTTCCTGCATATCGGTTTCCTTGTAGATGGTGGTGTTCGTCGCCACTTGATAACCGAGCAGCTTCGCCATCTTGATCGCGAGAATGCATTCCTTGAAAACGCCCTCGCGCTCCACGATCAGATCGTGCGTCCGCTCGAGGCCATCGAGGTGGACATTCCAATACATCCAATCATTCGGCGCGATCACTGGCTTGCTCGCGTCCTTCGGACCCTTCCGAATTTCTGCCGCATCTTTCTCGGCAATCAGTCCGGCCGACAACAAATCGGTAATGTTCGCCTCGATGCTCTTCTGCGCCTTCGGATATTGGCTTGTCATCCACTCGCGCATCTTTTTTCGCATAAACATCGCGTTCGTGCAGACGTAAACGATCCGCTTCCGCTCCAGCAATCCGCCGATGAGCGACTCGATGTGCGGATAGATCAACGGCTCTCCCCCGCAGATGGAAATCATGGGAGCTTTGCACTCATCCGCCGCGCCCAGGCAATCCTCCAGGCTCATCATGTCCTTGAGCGAAGTGGAGTACTCGCGGATGCGGCCGCAGCCGGTGCAGGTGAGGTTACAGGTATGCAGCGGCTCCAGTTGAAGCACGGTGGCAAACTTCTCGGTCCGGCGCAGTTTATGGCCGATGATGTACGCGGCGATCTTGGTCGTCAGCGCAAGAGGGAATCTCATAAGGGCGACATGGTAACGAGAGGAGGGTCGCTGTCAATATGTCGACCTCGCCCCACGGCCACACGGCTCGCCTAAAACGAAGAGGTTAAACATGTCCCAACACCCAGGTGAAACCGTCGTTGTCCTCGGCGCCTCCCCGAAACCCGACCGCTACGCCTACCGCGCTATGCAGATGCTGCGCGAGTACGGACACCGCGCCATCCCGATCAATCCCGCCTTTCCAGAAATCATGGGCGAAACGTGCCACAGCAGCATCGCCAACGTCACCGAACCGATCGACACCGTCACCATGTACCTCGGGAAACAGCGTTCCGACTCTCTTATCTCGGAAATCGTCGCCGCCAAGCCGCGCCGTATCATCATGAATCCGGGCGCCGAGAATGACGATCTAGCCGACAAAGCGCGCGAGGCCGGAATCGAAGTCGACTACGCTTGCACGCTCGTGCTGCTCCAGACCGGTCAGTTTTGAGACACTGCGGTGTTCGCGCGGGCTGCTCGCGTTCGGGTTATTAATCCCTTTGCAAAAAAATAGAACACGACTGCTGCCGGCAGAGCGAGGAGCAATGAGCCGACGAGCAACGGCTGGCCCACGGTAAAAAACGTCGTCCATTCCATCAAATCGTGCACCGGCAGGTGGCGAAAACTCATCGAGGAATGCCGTGGCCGGGCCAGGGCCCACATTCCGGCTCGATATTCCCAAAAGTAGATCGCCGGCATGAACGGGAGCAGGAGATCATGCAGTGTCACGCTGATTGCGGCCGCGATCTTGTTACTCTTAAACAGCCAGGCGACGCCGATCGAAAGGAGCGTCTTCAAACCCAAGAGAGGCGTGAAGCCAAAGAAAATCCCGATCGCCAGCCCGAGCGCGATCGCGTGCGGTGTGTCGTCGAGCGCCAGCAATGTGCTGCGATGGGCCGAGAGCCAGTCGACGAACCGCGACCGTAGTCCCTTCTTGGGGGCTGGATCATCGTCGCTCATTCCATGGTGCTGACAGACGATGGCGCGCTTTACGCCGCCTGCCAACCACGCCGGATCAAACTCACCGCGATCGCCGCGAGCAAGAGCGCGATCAGTTTCGACACTCCTTTCAGGCCCTGCTTCCCGAGAATTGCTTCGATCCGACGCGCGTAATGGAAGGCCACTTTCACCAAAAGAAGATTTACCAGTAACGAAAGCAGCGTGAACAAGAGCCCCACAGTGTCCAACAACAAGAGCAACGCAGTCAGCAGCGCCGGCCCGGCGATGAGCGGCATTCCCAGCGGCACCACTCCGAAATCCGCGCTTCCGCTCCGCGGATGTTCATCAAATCCGAGCAACTCACGCACCGCCAGGCCGAGCAAAATCAACCCGCCCGCCACCTGAAAATCCGCCACCGAAATGCCGAGAGCGGCAAAAATCGCTTTGCCCAGAAAGATGAAACCAACCGCCACCGCAAGCCCGGTGATTACCGCCAGCAAACCCTGCCGCTGCCGATGTTCGCGAGACGCGCCCGGCGCCAGCCCCATAAAAATCGCCACCAACCCGATCGGATCCACCGCGACAAAGATCGGGATGAACGCCAACATAAATTTCTCGAAAAACTCGCGCATAAATTGGAGCCGGCGCGCGCATTGACCCATCTGCGAGTCGGCTTCACTGCAATGATTGCCTTTATCCCACGCGGCTTCTAGACAATCTTCCGCCGTGACCGGACCGCTTTCACGCGCGCCATGGGCGCTTCTCCTCAGCGCGCTCATTTTCGCGTCCTGCCAGAGACCAGAAAGCAACGTCGAGAAAGGCAATCGCCAGCAAATTCTCCACAAAGGCAACGGCCAGGAAGTCGAAGACCTGGATCCGCACATCGTTCGCGGGGTTAGCGGCGGTAACATCCTCGCCGCGCTCTTTGAGGGCCTCGTGGCGGAAGATCCGCGTGATCTTCACCCCGTTCCCGGCGTCGCCGAGCGCTGGGATATTTCCGCCGACGGCCGCGTTTACACCTTCCATCTCCGCGCCAACGCCAAGTGGTCCAACGGCGAACGCGTCACCGCGCAGGATTTTGCCGACTCCTACCGCCGTATTCTCTCGCCCGGGATGGCTTCGGATTACGCCTACATGCTCTACCCGGTGGCCAATGCCGAGGCCTTCAATAAATCGAAGCTCAGCGATTTCAACCAGGTCGGCTTCCGCGTCCTCGACGAGGCCACGCTCGAAATCACCCTAACGAATCCAACGCCCTATTTCCTCTCCCTCCTCACCCACTGGTCCTGGTTCCCCGTCCCGGTGCGCACAATCGAGAAATACGGCCCCGCCTACGCCCGCGGCTCCCGTTGGACCCGCCCCGGCCGCTTTGTCGGCAACGGCCCTTTCACCCTCGAAGAATGGCGCTTGAACTACCACGTGCGCGTCAAAAAAAGCCCGACCTATTGGGATGCAAAAACGGTCGCGCTCAATGGCATCGTCTTCCACACCATCGACAGCACGACGTCGAAGAACGCGCCTTCTGCTCCGGCCAGCTCCACGTCACAGAATCGATCCCGGTGAATCGGATCGAGAAATATCGGCGCGAACACCCGCCGTTCCTCCGCCTCGATCCCTACCTTGGCACCTACTTCTTCCGTCTCAACGTCACCCGCCCACCGCTGGACAATCCACTCGTTAGGCGCGCGCTCGCGCTCTCTCTGGACCGCAAAACCCTGGCCGACGCCGTCTGGCGCAACGCCATGCTCCCCGCCGGCAGTTTCACGCCGCCAAACACTGCCGGCTATACGCCGGACGCAGCGCTCCCGTTTGATCACGCCCAAGCCCGCCAACTCCTCGTCGAAGCCGGCTACCCCGGAGGCCAAGGGCTTCCGCCGATCGATATCCTCTTCAACACCTCACAAAATCACCGCCTCACCTGCGAGGCGGTGCAGCAAATGTGGAGCGCCAATCTCGGCGCCACCGTGACCCTAACGAATCAGGAAGAGAAGGTTTACTTCGATACTCGCCGCCGGATGGATTATCAGGTCTATCGCTCCACCTGGATTGGCGACTATCTCGATCCCACCTCCTTCCTGGATCTGTGGCTCAGCGGCGGCGGTAATAACTACACCGGCTGGGCCAATACCGAATACGACCGCCTCATCGCTGAGGCCGCGCAAACTCCCGACCAGGCCGCTCGCTACGCCGTCTTCCAGCAGGCCGAATCAATCCTGCGTCGCGAGGCCCCCATCATTCCCCTCTTCCACTACACCCACGCTTTCCTGATCCACCCCAGCGTGCAGGGTTGGTTCCCTACCTTGCTCGATCACCATCCCTACAAATACGTCCGCCTCGCTCCTGCGGTGGAACACGCCCCCTGACCTTCACGCAAATACTTCACCCCCTTTTGTATAACAGAGCTACGATATAAGTGTAAGCACCTGCCCCATGAAAATACCCCACATAGTTTTCGTCTCGGTTCTGCTCTTCGTCCTCGCCGGCTCGGCCCCATTGCTTCGAGCGCAAGATCAGACCCGATCGGTGCAGGAAGAATTGCGCCGGCGCAGCCTCTACTTTGGGAATGTCGACGGGCGCGATTCGGCCGAACTCCAGGAAGCGACGAAACGCTACCAGCGCCGCAAAGGCTTCGAAGCCAGTGGCCAGGCCGATCCCACCACCCTGCGCTCGTTAGGCCTGATCGCACGCGGGCCTAACGAACCGCCTCCGAAAGAGCTCGATTGGCCCGCCGAGCCCGTTCTCCCCAGCGATGAAAAGCTCGACGCCGTCGCGCTAGCCGATTCCTTAAGCGAAGAAACTGGCATCGCGCCCGTCAGCGTCGTCTCCGAGAAAGTGGCGAAAGAGCGCGGTTTGACCACCAAATCCCGTCGCAAGGGCAGCAGCGCCGCACCGGTAATCGACGAGACTCAAGTCCGCGCCGCCGACAGCCCATTCATGACGGCGGAGGAAATCGCTCGTTTCGCGAAAGAGTATTTCCGTTCCAGAGGCTCGAACGACCTCAAACGCCAACTGCGCCTCTACGCCGATAAAGTGGATTATTATTCCAACGGCAAGATCGATCGCCGCCTGATCGAGCAAACCCTGCGCCGCTATCACACGCGCTGGCCCAGACGCACATACCGTATCGGCGATCTGACCAACTACGCGCGCGTCCCGGACCGTGGAGAGATCATCATCACGTTCCCGGTCACGTTCACGCTGCGCGATGGCACCCGTACCGTGAAGGGGGAAACAGAGAATCGCCTCGTCATCAGCGCGGCTACAGTTGATCCGCGCATTGTTTCTATCTCCGAACGGCGGGTTCGTCGTTAGCAAAGTTCCCGGCGGCCCACTTCCGGCGGCCCGCGTTTATGAAAGTCCAGACCAAGATTCTCCTCCTGCTTTTGCTGGTGGTGTTGGCTTTCGTCGGGGGGCTCGTGCTGGTCCGCTTCAACGCAGATCTGCGGCTAAAAAAATTAGCCGACGATCGCGCGCACGAGCGCAGCCGCATCTTCGACGAATTCCTCGCCGAACGGGGCGACCCGCTCGACGCCGTGGTGGATGATTCCACCAACTGGGACGACCTCGTCCGCGCGATCAAGGCGAACGATCACGCATGGGCGGAGAAAAATCTCGGTCTGGAGCTGCTGGCCGATAAAAATTTCAACGCCCTCTGGATCTATCAGCCGGACCTGACGCTCTGGCATTCGAAAAACAATCGCTACGCCGAGAGCTTGAACGAGGCTCCACTTCCGCGCGCAGCGCTTGAGCGCCTCTTCGCCGCGCGCAACGTGGCGCATTTTTTCCTGAAAACGCCAGAAGGTTGGATGGAGTTGCGCGGTGCGACGATTCACCCGTCGAAAGATCGTTTCCGCGAGACTACGCCCCAAGGCTACTTCCTCGCGGGCCGTTTTTGGATTGATGAAAACATCCGGCGGATGTCGCTCTTCACCGGCTACAGCATTCTCATTGTCCCCGGATTGCAGGCGAAGGCAGAAGCAAACAGCGCCGAGGAAGAGGGTCTCATCACCTTCCGGCGAACCCTCCCCGGCTGGGACGGCAACGCCGTGGCGCAGATCCAGGTGGAGCATGATTCGCCACTCATCCGCGAAATGAATCGCGCGGAAAAAAATCTCTTCATCGGGCTCATCATTTTCGCGGCCGCTCTCTTTCTCGTTTTGGCGTTCTCGCTCGTCGGCTGGGTGCGACGGCCGCTGCAATTGATCTCGCGTAATCTGGAATCGGAGAACCCCGCCGGGCTCATTCCGCTCTCCGAGAAGCGCCACGAATTCGGCCGGCTGGCGAAGCTCATCCTGCGTTTTCGCGCGACCGAGCAGACGTTGCACGAAGCGGAAGAGCAGCTCCGCCATTCGCAAAAATTGGAAGCGGTCGGCCGTCTTGCCGGCGGAATCGCGCACGATTTCAATAATCTGCTCACCGCCATCATCGGCTATTCGGAACTGATCGAAGCGCGGAACGACGGCACCACGAAAGAGCAAGCGCATTTAATCCGCAAAGCGGGTGAACAGGCGGCCAATCTCACCCGCCAGCTTCTTGCGTTTAGCCGCAAGCAATTACTCGAACCGCGCGTTCTCGATCTCAATCATCTCGTGCTTGAAATGGAGAAACTCCTGCAACGCGTCATCGGCGAGGGCATTCGCATTGTCATTGAAACGACAGAAGCGCAGACCCGCGTGCGAGCGGACCCCGCACAACTCCAGCAAGTCTTGATGAATTTGGGAGTGAACGCGCGCGACGCCATGCCGGGTGGCGGCGTGTTGCAGATCGCCACCCGCGAGGTGGAACTGACGCCTAACGACATCGAATCCCGGGGAATGGACGTGGCGCCGGGACGCTACGTCGGACTCATCGTTTCCGACACCGGCTCGGGCATGGACGAGGAGACACGTGGACGCATTTTCGAACCGTTTTTCACCACCAAGGGTCCAGGCAAAGGCACCGGCCTCGGCTTGGCCACCGTCTACGGCATCGTGAAACAAAGCGAGGGCGCGGTGACCGTGGAATCAACCGTGGGACAAGGCTGCGTCTTTTCTGTTTTCCTGCCGGCAACATCGGACGCGCTCGATCCGCCGGAACGGCCACTGCCAGAGACGGACACCCACGGCTCCGAGACGATCCTCGTGGCGGAGGATGAAGAAGTGGTGCGCGATCTGATCTGCACCGTTCTGAGCGACAGCGGGTACGATGTCCTCTGCGCCGGGACACCTGCGGATGCGTTGGAAATGGCGCGGGAGCACGGCAAGCCAATCCATCTTCTCGTTACCGATATCGTCATGCCCGGGATGAACGGACCCGCCTTGGCGCGCCTGCTCTCGCGCATGCAGCCGACCGTAAAAATTCTCTACGTCTCCGGTTATTCCGAGAACGACATCAGCGCCCACGGCGTGATCGACGCGGGGCTCGCCGTGCTGCAAAAACCGTTCACGCAGCAAGCGCTCGGTCGCAAAGTGCGTGAGATGCTGAATGCGGAACCAGTACGCGAAAAAGTGGCCGCAGATTCGCCGAGCGCATCTCCGTAACTCGGAACCGAGTTCGCGATCT
>JBDUAH010000004.1:0-24808 GCA_040004745.1 Chthoniobacterales bacterium
CGGCGCCTCTGCCTTGCGCACGACTGCGCTCTTCGCCTTCAATGAATTGAACCGGAATGACAACCGCCGTGACAGCAGCGCGAAGTTATTCGGTCTCTTTAACACCGCTGACTATAGCACCTTCACGCTCGATCTCGATTTTGCCTACGTAAATGCAGAAGCGGATACGGGAGGGGATGGCGCCTATTTGGGCATTGGTATCATCCGACGCTTTGGCCTCATCAATTCCACCACCCGGATCAACGGTTCCGTCGCGCTCGACCACGAGACGCCCGCAGTCAGTAACGGGGTGCTTTTGTTCCAGCAATTCGCAACCAGGCAGCCAGAAAGCGATAACTTTTTTTATCTCAACGCATTCTGGGGTATCGGCGATTATTCTTCCGCGGCCCGCGGCGGTGACCGCGGCGGACCGCTGGGGCAGACCGGCATCCTGTTCGCTGCCCAAGGTTTGGGCTCATATGGTGCGCCACTTGGTAATCGTGCCAACGACGCTGTCGGTGCGGCCCTTGGCTATCAAATCTTCCTGCGCAGCAAGGCCCATCAGTTCATCTTCGAAGTAGGGGGGCGCGCCAGGACGGAGGATCCGCGATTCTTCGGGGCCAGCCAGCCGAATTCCGTCGCGGTCGCCGGGCGCTATCAGATGAAATTGAATCAGCATATGGTTCTCGTGGTCGACAGCTTCGTCGGCTTTCCAGAAGATCGAGCCACGGCCTACGGGTTCCGCTCAGAGTTGTTGATTAAATTCTGAGCAAAGAGTATTTCGTAAGGCAGCATGATTACCGAAGCGTTTGGCGGAATCCTGGTCGCGGGCGGCTTGGTCCAGCTCGGCCTTGTGACCGCCAGCAATGTCCGCCGCCTCGTCGGGCAAAATCGGCAGGAAGATCTCGCGCTCGAGCGGCTCAAGACCGAACTCGAGATTATGCGCGATCTGCGCCGGCGCAAAGCCGAAGGCGGCTCTCCTTGGAACGGCTGGCGCAAATTTCTCGTCGCGAAAAAAGTGATGGAATGCGACGGCATCTGTTCCTTCCATCTCACTCCGCACGATCGCAAGTCGCTGCCCGACTTTTTCCCCGGGCAGTATCTCACCTTCCAGCTCGACATTCCCGGCCAGGCTAAACCCGTCGTCCGCTGTTACAGCCTTTCCGATAGCGCTCGGCCCGATGCCTACCGCGTCACGATCAAGCGCATCCCGCCCCGCGATAAGGATGCGCCGCCGGGGCTCGCCTCCTCCTTCTTCCATACCGATGTGGACGAGGGCGACATCCTCGACGTCAAAGCCCCGTCGGGTCAGTTCTTCCTCGATCCCGCGGGCAGCAGCGGCCTCGTCCTCATCGGCAGTGGCATCGGCGTCACGCCCGTTCTCGCCATGCTCAATGCCCTCATCGCTCAGGGTTCGCGGCGCGAGATCTGGTTCTTTCACGGCATCCGCAACCGCTCCGATCATGTCATGAAAGAGCATATCGAAGCCATCGCGCGCGAGCACCCTAATGTGCATCTGCAAGTCTGCGCCAGTAAGCCCGACCCGGACTATGTCCTCGACCGCGATTACCAGCAGGAAGGCCGTATCTCGGTCGAGCTTTTCAAGAAATTGCTCCCTTCGAGCAACTATGATTACTACCTTTGCGGTCCCGGTCCCATGATGCAGGACGTGACCGAAGGATTGAAGGAATGGGGCGTCCCGGATAAGCACATCCACTACGAGACCTTCGGACCTTCCAGCGTGAAGAAAGTCGCCGCGGTCGTCTCACCCGACGCCAAAGTCCCCACGGGCTACGCCATCCAATTCAAGAAGAGCGGCAAGACTCTGAACTGGTGCGGAGATCATCACAGCATCCTCGACCTCGCCGAAGCCAATGGCGTTAGCATTCCGAGCGGGTGTCGCGCCGGTAGCTGCGGCACCTGCCAGGTCGCCGTTTTCTCCGGCGAGATCGATTACATCGAGAAGAGCGACTTCGAGACCGAGCGCGGCACCCGCCTCACCTGCATCGGCGCGCCCAAGAGCGATCTCGTTCTCGACGCGTAAAGCCCTAACCGACAGGCGCAGGAAGGTTGTTTGCGATACTCAAGGTTGCAATCGCGACGCCACTCGGATTGCTAATTGGAACTGCCCCCCGGGCGACGTGCCCGGGACGGAAAACGGCCAAACCCCCAGCGGGTTTGGCCGTGTGTGCGCAGTATTTTAGTATGCCGCTAGTCCTTGGGCCCCATCGCTCGCGGGCAATGTGCCATACGTTCCAAGCGAAGTGAGCGTTCCATCGGGATTTACCTTCCACGCTCCCACTTTTCCTTCTCCCGCGTTGTTCGCGTAGAGGAAAACCTTAGTTTTCGCTAAACCGGATTCCCTCACGTTAACCGACACTATCGCCATGTCGTTGGCGCCAGTGCCCATTCCCGCAACCATCTGTAACAGGGTGAGGCTGCCATCGTCCCCAATGGTATAGGACGAGATGCTGTCGGAGTTGTTATTGCTCACGTAGAGCTGCCGCTCATTGAAAGGATTGACGACCGCCCAACAAGGGGTGGTCTGCCCATTTGCTATGCTTGAGCTGATTGGAGTCAAAGTGCCAGTCCGCCTTCCGATCGCGAAGGACGAAACCGCGCCTGCATTTCCCGCGGGAATCGTGGCGGCCGCGCCGAAAGCCTCGTTCATAAGCAAGTTCCCATTCTTGTCGAACGCGAAGCCAAAGTAGGTCGGGTTTGGAAAGGCTGGGGTGCCACCCGTATAAACCGTTGGCGCGAGAGGCTTCCCGTCGTCAGCACGCGGGAATACGTGAATCGTATTGGTCGACTTTACCGTCACGATCAGGAAATCGCCGTCGGGAGTGAATCCGATCTGGGCCGGCGCGCGCGGGAATGCCGGCGGGTTTTGACCGCAATCAAATGTAGGGCTCGGGAAGCCACCCGGGTCGCAGTTCCCGGGACTGCCAGGCGAGCTGCCTGGATTAATCGGCTGCGTCGACTCCGTAATCGCAGTCAGATGTCCATCAGTGCCGACAGTGAAACCGGTAATATTTGGTCCGACGCCGCAAGCCGGAGTAGTCCCAGGTCCGCCAGCATTGAGCACGTAGAGCTGATTGCCGTCTACCGCCAGGCTGTCCGGAAACAATCCGCCGGAAGCTACTCTATCTGCCAGCGTCAGTGTGCCATCCGCGCCGACTAGGAACGAGGAAATCGTGCCCATCTTGCAATCATCAGTATTCGCCGCCGTCGTTTCCGTATTCACCGCGAACAGATATCGATGGGCTTTATCTAAAATAAGACCCCCCTGTGAAGTGAGCGAGTCGATCCCCTGGCGTTGGAATCCGCTGCCGCCGCCTCCCGTGTTGATCGTTTGCGCAGCAGTCAGGGTGCCGTCGGTCGCTCGACGAAAGACCTTTATTTGGTTGGTTGTTAAAGCGTTGGTCATCGCGTAGACCGCGCCGGTGTTGAATTGTTCAGGGGCTTCCGTTCCTTTGGCTGGAGAAGCAGTTCCTGCTTTCGACCCAGCAAAAACGGTCAGACTGACCCCGCATGTCGCGAGCGCAGCTATCGTTACGCCGGTTAAAACAAACTGTTTTGGCTTCATGAAAGATAGACATCTGAAATTTGGCCGAATTAAGCAATACGAATCTTTCCGCGATTCGGATGGTTTCTATTTTAGAGCTCGTTCGCACTCGGAGACGCGGCGAATTTAGGAAGCTCTGGGACCACGCTATCGTCTCGCGGTCAAGATCGGTTCCGCGGCCGCCCTTTGGCATTTCCGATCACTTGGAATGAGTAGTACACTGGGTCCCAGGCCGGACTCATTCCTTGACATCGCCCGCTGGCAACGGGTACTTCGCAATACCCGTGGAATGGTCTCTTCTCTTTCGCTGCGCGCGCTTTGCGCTTCCTCTTTTTGCCTCCTCGCTTTTCCTTTGTGCCGGTTGCGATCAGGGGGGCGACAGCGTGATCGTTTATCGCGCGCCCAAGGAAACTCCGGCGCCGGGTTCCAAGGCGCAGGCAACGGCGATGAATTCAGCCGCGCCGGCGGGAGTGCATTGGAACGCGGTGGCGGGTTGGGAAGAGCAGCCCGCGAGCGGATTTCGAAAGGGCAGTTATGTGGTGCGCGGCGCGGATGGGAAAACGGCGGATGTTTCCATTATCTCCTTCCCTGAAGCTGCGGGCGGCGTGCTGGCCAATATCAATCGCTGGCGCGATCAGATGAAACTCGCGCCGGTCGCGGATGAGGCGCAGGCCGGAACCGCGCTCGCCGTGGATGGGCACGATATCCTGTTCGTCGATCTCGTGAGCGAGCAACCGATCACGCCGGGTAATGCGAAGTCGCGCATCCTTGGAGGAATTTTGCCGCTCACGGGGGAGACATGGTTTTTCAAAATGATGGGACCCGACGCGTTGGTGGAGTCGCAGCGCGTGACGTTCAAGGAATTCCTGCAAGGCGTCCACGTCGCCCACCCTGCAGAGTCCGCTCATCCGTCCATAACGACTAATGCCGGTGGCTCGGGGAGCACGAACGCGCCCACTCCGCCCATGCTTGAAGCCGCGGCCGCGCCGCCTCTTCAGTTCACCCTCCCGCCGGGTTGGAAGGAAAAGCCGCTCACGCCGATGCGCGTGGCGAGTTTCAACGTCACTGCGCCGAACGGAAAACAGGTCGATATCTCGGTCGTCTCCCTCGTGGGCGAAGCGGGTGGTGACTTGGCTAACGTGAATCGCTGGCGGGAACAGGTGAAACTGCCGCCGATCGAGGAAGCCGCTCTCCAGCAATCGGCCGAACATGTGGAAGAGAACGGTCACGATTTTCTGGTGGTCGATCTCGCCAGCGCCGAACCAATCGGCGAACCCGCCGAGAAGCAGCGCATTATCGCAGCGATTTTAGACGACAAAGGGCGTTCGTGGTTTATCAAAATGACGGGTGAGGAAGCGGCCGTGGCGTCGCAGAAAAGCGCCTTCGCCGATTTTCTTCGCACACTACAATTTCACTAAGAGATGGCCGCCACTGCTTCCACTTCCGCCTTCGCCCGCTCGCCTTTCCGCGCGCTGGCTTCGTTGCGGCTCACGGTTGTTTGTCTGGGTTTCGGAATGCTGCTCATTTTCCTCGGCACACTGGCGCAGGTGCACTCGGGAATTCACGCCGTGCAGGCCACTTATTTCCAGAGTCTCTTCATCTTTTGGAAGCCGGCCGGGGCGAGTTGGGGAATTCCGGTGCTGCCCGGCGGCTATTTGCTCGGCGTCGTTCTACTCGTTAACCTGATCGCCGCGCACGCGACGCGTTTTCAGTTCACGAAAAAGAAAGCCGGCATCATTTGTCTGCATCTTGGCGTCATTCTCTTGCTCATCGGTCAATTGCTCACCGGCCTTTTCGCGCGCGAAACGCAGATGCGGATCGATGAAGGGCAGACGCTCGCGTATTCGGAAGCGTCGAGGGAAGTCGAGCTGGCCGTGATCGATGTGACCAATTCGGAATACGACAATGTGGTGGCGATTCCCGAGAAGGTCGTCGCGCGGGGAGGAGTCGTTCAGCATCCCTCTTTGCCATTCACAGTGCGGATTAAACGGTTTCTGCCGAACGCGAGCCTCTTCATGCGGTCGCAAGTGCCCAACGCGCCGGCTTCTGAAGCGACCATTGGCGTGGGCCCGACTATCGTGGCCACGGAACAGCCGCGCACAATCAAGGACGACGAACGTGACCTGACCGCGGCTTTCGTCGAAGTGACCGGCGTCTCCGGTTCCCTCGGCACCTGGTTGGTCTCAAACGCCATCCCCGATCCGCAATCATTCACGCTGGGCGATCGCACGTTCGAATTGATCATGCGGCAGCGGCGTTTCCCCAAGGCGTTCGCGATCACTCTGCTCGATTTCAAACACGATCAATATGCGGGCACCGACATTCCTAAAAATTTCTCCAGCCGCGTGCGTCTGGTCGATCAGGAACGCGGCGAAAACCGCGAGGCCTTGATCTCGATGAACGATCCGCTGCGCTATCGCGGCTTCACCTTTTACCAGTCCGGTTTCGACAACAACGACACCACCACGATCCTGCAGGTAGTGAGAAATCCCGCGATGCTGCTGCCGTACATCGCCTGCGGATTGGTCGCGCTCGGGCTCACCCTGCAATTCTCCATGCACCTCTTCGGTTTCGTGAAAAAGAAGCGATGAAAAAAGGAACGCTCACTCTTTGGTTGATCGCGCTGGCCACCTTGCTCTACGTGCTCGCGCCGCTTTTCCGACACGATGTCCGGAACGGTTTCGAGATCGAAAAGTTTGGCCGCCTGCCCGTCCTCTTGAACGGCCGGATTAAACCGCTCGACACCGTCGCGCGGAATTCGCTCCTCATCATCCACGGGAACCAAACTGTGCGTCTTCCGCACGAACAGCTGACGCCGATGGACTGGCTGGCCGAGGTGATGCTGAAACCGGATACGGCAGACCAACAGAAGATCTTCATTATTCGCAACCTCGAGACCCGCACCGCGCTCGGCCGCCCGCCGGGTGCGAAGAACGGCGCCGAGGCTAACGCGTTCCTCGCCGCACTCGGGATGGTGCCGGATCCTGATAAATACTGGTCCTTCCGCGAACTCTTTCCGCACGTGCAAGAGATCGAGCAACAGGCCGAGCTCGCGGGTCGCGTGGACGCGCCACTGCGCTCGCCGTTTCAGCGCGATATCATGAAGCTCTACGAGCGCGTGGTCTTGTATCACAAGCTGCAAAACAGCCTCCAGATTTCCGGCACCGAAGACTTCAAGGGTCAGCTCGATGCGCTCCAAAAAGCGATCCACCCGTCCGCCATTCCGATGCAAAGCGGCATCTCCGCGGAAGCTCTGCAAAGTCTCAGTGCTCTCAGCCAGACCGGTTATTTTTTCCCCATTCCACCCTTCCCGCCGGTCGACGATCCGCTGCAATGGAAGAAAATGGGCGACGGCATTCTGCACTTCGTCACCGATGGCAAGATGCATCCTGCGGTGCTGGCGTTTGCGGCAATGGCGAGTGCGTTTGAAGCCAATGACACGTCCGGTTTCAACACTGCGGTCGACAATTACGCCGGCTGGGTGAAGGAGCATCTTCCGTCGCGGGTGCGGAAGTCGAACCTCGAATACGTCTTCAACCAGTTGCAGCTCTTCTACAGCGCGATGGTGATCTACGTTCTGATCTTCCTCCTCGCCTGCGCGTCGTGGTTGATTTGGCCGGAAAAACTGGGCCGCTATGCGTTCGCACTTTTGTTGGTCACGTTTGTCGTCCACTCCGCCGGTCTCATCATCCGGATGTATCTCGAAGGCCGACCGCCGGTCACGAATCTTTATTCGTCGGCCGTGTTCATTGGGTGGGGCTCGGTCTTGTTAGGCATCATGCTCGAACGCTTTTTCCGTAACGGCATCGGCAGCGCCACTGCCGCCATCATCGGCTTTATCACTTTGCTCATCGCGCATCATCTCTCCATGGATGGCGACACCATGGAAATGATGCGCGCCGTGCTCGATACCAATGGCTGGCTCGCCACCCATGTCGTCTGCGTCACGCTCGGCTACGCCGCCACTTTCCTCGCCGGGTTCCTCGCCTTGCTCTACATCGTGCGCGGCGCGTTCACTTCCTCTCTCGATCGGAAAACCGCGCAATCGCTCGCCCGCATGGTTTACGGGATCGTCTGCTTCGCCACGCTCTTTAGTTTCGTTGGTACCATCCTCGGCGGTATCTGGGCAGACCAATCCTGGGGTCGCTTCTGGGGCTGGGACCCCAAGGAAAACGGCGCCCTCCTCATTGTCCTTTGGAACGCCATCATCCTGCACGCCCGCTGGGGTGGACTCGTTAGGCAACGCGGCCTCATGGTCCTGGCCGTCTTCGGTAATGTCGTCACCGCGTGGTCGTGGTTCGGCGTCAACATGCTCGGCATCGGCCTGCATTCCTACGGCTTCATGGAGAGCGCGTTCCCGTGGCTGATTGGCTTCTGCGGCAGCCAACTCGTCTTCATGGCCATCGGCGCGCTTCCGGCGCACACCTGGCGCAGTCAGTTAGAGAGCGTTAAGACGGCGCCGCCGGTCAAGATGGCCGACGTTTCGGTCTAACGAGCGATTGAATTCGCGCTCACGGCGAGCGATCCATCAACGCCAGCACCTTCTCTTTCTTGGCGTTGTAATCAAGCGAACGAAAAGCGCGAATCTCATCGAGCCGACGCATCCCGTTGAGCGTGTCGAGAAATTCCGTGTAGCGCGCCGCCAGCTCGGTCGTTTCCAGATAACGTCCGCGCAGATTGGCATCGTGAAATGCGCCCGGATTTTGCGAGGCAAAAAGATGGAAACGCAGCCAGCGTCGATCGGTCCGCGAGACTTTTTGCGTCTTCCGAAAGAACGCCACGAACAGGAGCAGGACGAGATAGGTGTCCACGCGCGCCTGCAATTCAAGGTTGCGCGCGTAATCCTCCGCGTAAATCTCGCGCTCGCCCTGCTTGAACTGGAGCGCGGCGTGCAGCGCGTGATTGAGCTCTTCCACGAACGCGATGAGCGAGCGGATGTTGCCGTTGTTCAAACCGCCGCGCGGATCGTTTCGTTCCAATTGCTCGATTAGCCAGCGCGAATAATAGATGCCGACGAAAAGCTGATCGTCCGCGCGGCGGAGAAACGTGCGCGCCAATTCGCTCAACTCGCGCGCGGAAGCTCCCGCGGCTTTGCTCAGCTGGGCACAGCGAGTGCGATCGATCAGGCAATCTTCCAAATTGATTCCGACCTGTGCATAGGTGCGCTCGAAGAGCCGCTGGATCTGACTGAAGAGCGTCTCGTTCACAGCAGGAGCGAAGGGCTCAGGTCATCATCGAGATTCAAGAGTCGATCCGAGAGTTGATTGAGTGCCAGTCGCACCTCGTGAAAGCGATCCGCCAACTCTTCGTAAACGTCGCTCAAATCGCAGCGCCGCGCGGTCGCGTGCGAGGCTACCATTTGATAATTGGTGCGACCGATCTGCTCGTAGAATTTTAGATCCGGCCCGCCGCGGCGACTGCGATGCTGCGTATTCTCGTGGAAAATGCCGCTGATGAAGAGGGAGTAATTCCCGACGTGCGCGCGCAGGAGGAAGGCCTGTTCCGGTGTTGCTTTCGTTAGGGCAATAAGCATGTCGGAGATGTACTGGCGGCCGCGCTCGTCCGCCAAATGCGGCGCCTGCATTCCGCTGATGCGCGAGAATGTTTCGAGCAATGAAGCCACGTAATCGCACAGCTTACGATCTTTGATTCCCGCCTGCTGCAGAACGTGCCGCGCGAGCACGTAGAAATAAAATTGAGAAGAAATCGCCAGTTGTCCGGCGTTCGATAGGATCGAATCCACCAGCCGCGGCGAATCGAGCACCGCGTCGCGCGTTTCCTGATCACTCAGCAAATCGACCAGCGAAACGGAATCGCTCTGCGAACGCGCCAGCGTGCGCACGACAAAATCGAAATCCGAGGCGGTGAACCGCTCCCGACAATTCGCCCTAATCATCGAGAACGATGTATGAGCACTGCGCGTGCCGCTGGCAAGGATTGTCTCTCCAGACTTTGGGGCGAATTGAAGTGACAGGCTCCCAAACTAACGAGCACGAGTTCGCAATCGGATGCGCACGCGGTTTTCGTGATTGTTTCCTGACGATCGACCTGCTCAGAATTGCGTCCGCCCGGAGACGAAAACATGACTTGGCAGGAATTCTTAACAGACACGGCGCAGGGCTGCTACAAGCCACTGTTCGACGCCGCATTTTTTGCCCGATGGGGCAGTGAACCTTGGGAGCCGACGCCGGACGATCGCCGCGCCGCGGGCAAGCTGCATACCCAGATTGCCTCGCGGATTACGACCCAGCGGCTCGGCTACCTGGACGGAGTGGAAAAGACGGCGCTGGAGAGCGTATATGCCCTCTTCCAAAAGACCCGCGACATCGCGGATCAGCAGCCCGATTGCCGACATTTCGACGCGATTGCCTGGGACGTATTAAACCGGCATGTCCGCCCTTTCACCGCCAAGTGGCACCGCGCGAGTGAGAACGGCGCGCTGGCGGGATTGGATGCGACGGATCAATTTCGAGCGGAACTCTCCGCCCTGCAGCAGGTGCTCGTTTGTTTTGATTTGCTGCTCATTCATCTGCGCGATGGACGCGCGGCGGCGGGCGCAGCCGAAGCTCGAGGCACCGAGCGCAAAGAGAAAATCGTTGGCGAGATGGATGAGGAACTGCGTTGGGGAATTCCGCTTCGCACCGGCGGGATCGCGGCTGATCCGCAAAGTAAGGTGCATCCTGCCGCCGCCATCAACGCGGCCGAGCGGGAGGCAATCACGGCGCGTCGACAACACTACTCGATCGATCCGAAGAAGCCACATGCGATCGGTCTGGCTTTGTCTGGCGGAGGGATTCGCTCGGCCACATTTTCACTCGGGGTGCTCGTCGCGCTGGCGGGACGCGGGTTGCTGCCAAAGTTCGATTATCTCTCCACCGTCTCGGGCGGGGGTTATCTCGGCTCGTTCTTGAGCGCGTTTCTCACCTCGTCCGTAGAGCCGGCGGAAGCACCGATCGGCTTGCAGCCGAAGGACCTTCCCTTCCGTCGCGAAGAGGGGGAAGCGGCGGCGCTCCGGCATTTGCGGCACCACAGCAAATATCTCGCGGGCAGCTCTCTCTGGGGTCGGCTCAAGATGATGTGCGCACAGCTTTATGGCATGCTCCTCAATGGCGTGGCCATCGCCTGGATGGCGCTTCTTGCCGGGTTGCTGGAACGGGTCATCCGTTCATCGCCCTGGTTCGCGGGATGGTGGGAGCCGCTCCTCTGGTTCGCGATCACGGTCTGGGCCTTGGGTGTAATCGCGGCGCTCGTGGCCCTCCGTTTCTGGACGAAGCTGCAGCGACATGCCGACGGGTTGGTGACGCTGCCGACGTTGCTATTGCTGGCGCTGCTCACTTGGAAAGGGCTCGATTACACTCATCAATGGTTTGACCGATTCTCGGGGGCGAAGCCCGACGTCTCGTGGCTCTGGCAGGCCAAGACCTGGCTCGCCATTATAGGAGCGGTTCCGCTCATCACGTCTGCGCTCGCCGGCGTGCTCGGTGATGTGATGAAGCGTCTCGGAGCGGTCTTGATTTTCCTGACCGCGATCGCGGCGCCGCTCTTTTTCTTTGGCATTTACCTGTTCATCTATCGGTGGATTTGCCCGGCGGCGGATGTTTTGGCTTCGGGCCATCTCGCAGCCGGCGTCGAACTCTTGCCTTGGGGAATTCTCGTTCTGGGCGGGCTGATCTATTTTGTCCTGCTCGATATCAATTTCACTTCCCCGCATCGCCATTATCGGGACCGCCTGGCGGAGGCCTATCTCATTCGCCCCGCGAAAGAGCCGCGGGCGGAACAACCGTTCGACAATGCGATCCGCCTGCCGCTCTCAAGCCTCGGTGCGCAAGCGAAGAAAGCGCCCTACCACCTGTTGAATTGCGCCTTGAATGTGCCCGGCTCGACCGATCCGCGAATGCAGGGACGGTTGGCGGATTTCTTCCTCTTCAGCCCGCGCTATAGCGGCAGCCCGCTCACTTCGTATCAGCCGACGGAGGACTGGGAAAAGGCGGATGCGCACCTCGATCTCGGCACGGCCATGGCGATCTCGGGGGCGGCCGCGGGGCCGCAGATGGGATTGGGCACGCTCCGGCGTTTCAGTTTTTGGCTGGCGCTCTTAAATGTGCGGCTCGGTTATTGGGTGCGGAAGCCGGGCCAGCGCGCGTTGCTTTCGGGCGGCGCGCCCGGCCTTTGGTTTCTGCTGAAGGAAATGCTCGGCACGATGAATGAGAATTCCGCCTGGCTGAATGTCTCGGACGGCGGCCACATCGAGAATCTCGGCGTTTACGAGCTGCTGCGGCGACGTTGCAAATACATCGTGGCGATCGACGGCGAACAGGATCCGAAGATGACTTTCCATGCGCTCACTACTTTGCAGCGGCTCGCCTTCATCGATCTTGGGATCAAGATCGACGCGGAGCTGGATGATCTCCGGTTAAACGAACGCGGGCTGAGCCGTTCGCACTTCCGCTTCTGCCGGATTCGCTATCCAAAGGACGAACGCGGCTCCGAAGAAGTTTACGGCTATCTGCTTTACCTAAAACTTTCTCTGACCGGAAACGAAGGCGAATTCCTGCGGCGCTACCGTCTGGACGAGCCGGTTTTCCCGCATCACTCGACCGCGGATCAATTCTTTAGCGAGACGCAATTCGAAGCCTATCGCAGCTTGGGCGAGCACGTCGGTAACAAGCTGTTCCTGCGCGCGCTGGTGGGAAAGGAATTGGCTGACGGCAAATCGATCGAAGTGGAAGACTGGTTCAACGCGCTGGGCGAAAACCTGCTCGATCCGCTCCCCGCGCGCTGAGATGAACCAGGCCTTCCTGAGTTACAGATGCGAGAGCGACGCGCATGCAGCAGACGTGCGAAAATTAGCCGAAAAGTTGAAGGCCGAGGGTCTTCCCGTGGTGCTGGATCAGTTGTACCTCGCGGAGAATCCGGGCGGCCCGGACGAGGGATGGGTGCGCTGGTGCGAGCAGCACGCAGAGAACGACGCGTGCGTGATCATCTGTTGTTCCCAAGGCTGGTTCGATTCCTACTATGGCAAAGGCGCGCCCGGCGGTGGTTTTGGTGCCGCTCTTGAAGCCACGATTTTTTCCCAGGATATCTATGATGAGAAAGGGCAGAACGCCCGGATCCGTCTCGCCATCCTGGACGACTTCGATTTTAACAAGGTCCCGGCGCGCCTGAAGAACTGGCGCATCTTCAAGCCCTTCGAGAAAGCATCCGAGTTCGAGCAAATGTCGAGTTGGGTTCGCCAACGCCTGGGCATGCCTTCTTCCGTGACGAACCAAGGAGGCAAGATTGTCTATCTTGCAGAAGCGAAATTCGATCTGCGACCGGAACGGGCGAATCTTTGCGCCTATCTGCAGGAGAAAGAGTGGCAGGTGCGCCCGGATTCCGCGCAGCCACGATCAGCCGGCGAGGATGAACTACGCGACGCGCTCGCCTTTGTGCAATTGCTCGAATCTTATCCCCGCGAAGACGACTCCCATCGCACGCTGCTTGCAGAAGCCCGGAGCAAGGTGCCGTGCTTTCGTTTTCGTCACAGCAAGATCCGCCTGGACGAGCTCGACGAAGCTCATCGTGCTTTCGTCACGGAAGCGGACGTCGTTTCCGGCGCGTTCGAGGATTACAAGGTGAATTTGCTCACGGAATTGAACGCCGTCTGGAACCAAAAACACGCCACGCTTCCCTACGGCTCGCGCAATCTTCTCGTGCGGGTGGTGATTCGGGGGGCCAATCCCGATCCACTTTGGGACTACGTCTTCGCGGCGGTCGATGCGGAGCAGGATTTGCGCGCAGCGCTGCTCGAAGGAAGCGAGAGTTTCAAAGACAAGCACGACCCCAACGTGCCGTGTCACGGGTTTCTGATCGTGTGCGACGAGGCCGCGCAGCAGGGAGTGCTGTCGCCAAAGAGCGATCTCGAGCAGTGCATGCAGATTCAACTGGGCGAAAAGAATGACGCGCGCCGACCGCCGGTCGGGCTGCTTTACTGGCCTCCACCCGCAGCGCCGATGTGGGCTCGTCTGCTCCGGGTGAACCCGCCGAAGATGCATCGCATGGTGGCGGACGCGGCGGCCGTTTTGCAGCCCTTCTTCGCTGAAGTCCGGAGGTGTGCGAATTGAATTCCACCCTTTCGAATCCCACGGAGAACGAGACCGCGAGCAGCGGCGCGCGCCCAGCGGCGGCGCTCTTGCCGTACCCTGGCCTGCGTCCCTTTGAAGAAGAGGATCGTGCGGTCTTCTTCGGGCGCGAGGCGCAAATCGTATCCGTCCTAAGTCTGCTCGCTGAGCAGCAGTTTATCGCCATTGTAGGAAGCAGCGGTTCAGGCAAGTCGTCCCTTATCCGCGCCGGCGTGATCCCTGCGGTGCGGGAAGGCTTTCTTGAAGCGACGACTGATTGGAAAATCATCGTGCTGAAACCCGGAAGCGATCCCTATGGCAATCTGGCGCGAGAATTGATGGGAGGAGGTGTGAAGCGGAGCGCGCCGGCCTTCCATAGTTTGACCTCAGAGACGGTGAAGACCGACTCTGCGGAGAATCTAGCCGAGCAACTCCTCTGCGCGGATCGCTCGCTCGTCGATCTCTTCAGTCCAGCCAGCGGCGGCGTTAACCTGCTGGGGGCGCAAGCTCCACGAGTTTTGCTGGTGGTGGATCAATTCGAAGAACTCTTCACCTTTCGCCGCGCAGAGAACGCGCTCGGAGCAGAAACGGCGCGCTTTGCTTCTCGCGACCACGCCGCGGCCTTCGTTCAGCTGCTCCTGCGCTGCGCTTCCGAGCCCGACGGGCCGATTAAAGTGGTGATCACGATGCGCTCCGATTTCATCGGCGATTGCGACGCGTTCCTCGATTTACCGGAGGCGGTGAGCCGATCCCAGTTCCTCGTCCCGCGCCTGAACGGGAGCCAGATGAGGGAGGCGATTGAACGGCCGGGGCAAGCCCTTGGCTTGGGCTTCGCCCCATTCACGTTCGAAGACGGTTTGGCGAACCGGATCATCGCGGATGCTGGCGATCGGGTCGATCAATTGCCCCTGATGCAACACTGCCTGATGCGCACCTGGAAGCTGGCGGGCGGTCCCTCAATGCCGCTGGATTCCAATCTCACGCTGACGCAAAAGCATTATGAAACGGCCGGTGGGATTACAGGGGCGCTCTCGAAACATGCGAATGAAGCGTGGACTGCAATCAAGGAAAATGAGCAAAAGGCAGGATTGGCCCGGCGCCTTTTCCTTCTCCTGTCCGATGTCCAGCCCGACGGCAAGATCACGCGCCGCCGCCCTTTGCTTTCGGAAGTGCAGGAGGTCACTGGCGGCAGCGTGGCGGAGATCGAAGAGATCGTGCGCTTATTCCAAAGCGACGACCGTAACTTTTTGCTGCCCCCACTTCGAGCGGACGAACACTTGAAGGCGGAGGATCGTCTCGACATCAGCCACGAAGCGCTCCTGCGGCAATGGAATGTCTTTGGCGGCTGGCTAACGCGAGAGATCGATTCGAACGCGTGGCTCCAGGAACTCTCCAAGGCGGCGCAGGATTTTGAGCGAGACCCTTCCACGGAGCTATGGCACGGGAACGATCTACGCGGAGGCGAAGAATGGATGCGGAAAGAGACGCCGACGTTCGCATGGGCCAAGCGCCATGGCGTTCACAACTGGGAGCAATGCCTCGCTTTTCTCGAGCGCAGCCACGAGGCGGAACGAGTTTTCCAGGAAGAGAAAAAGCGTCTCGCGCAGGAGGCGCTAAAAGAGAAAGAACGCCGGCAGAAGAATTGGCTGACCGCTATCGGTGTGATTGCGGCGGCGTGCCTTATCGCCGGCCTTGTCATGGCCAGTCTTTGGAACAGCGCGAGCCGGAGCGAGGCTCGGGGTAAAGAAGTGATCGACGCGTTTGTGGTCACTGCCACTAAGCTTCGTCCGCCGGTTCTTTCCTATGCCAGAAGTGCGTTCTCCGAAGAAGAGCAGCAGACCGCGAAATTGACGGCCGCGTTAGCCAAGGGTGAGGCGGCAGATCCGGCCGTGATCAAAGAGCTGCTGCGCGCGCGCGGTGCTGCCGACGGCGGAGTCGCGGCCATTGACGACCTCGTGAAATCCATCGGCGAAGCGGCCGCGGTGATGAAAGACGAGCGGCTAACTTTTGCCATGGCCGAACTCGCGATCGATGCGCTTGAGTTTCGCAATCGCCGCGCCGCTCTCCAGAAGAATCCCGAGGTCTTTGCTGCGATTCATTCCTCGATCGAAGCGCGGCTGACTCTGGCCGAGCGCTCTTTGTCCGGCTTGGTGAATACGAGACCGCTCGATCCTGCCCTCCTGGCAGCAAAAAACAAAGAAGACATCCCGGCGGCAACGGCGAATCTCGCTGCCGCCGAGGCGACGGGCGAAGCGGCGAAGGCCCTGGGATTCCCCACGCAGGACCTTCGCGATTTTGAGCAACGTGGCCAGGCCGTAGCCGACACCCTTGCCACCATCCAAGGCTTAAATGTTGCCGGAGCTCCGCAGCTCGAGACGTGGCATCAGACCGCCGCCGTAGCCTTGAGACACTTAGGCAAAGTTAATCGCGTGCGATTTGCCCCGACCGGCGCGGCGGTCGGTCCACTGATGGCGGCAGCTTGTGACGACGGCAGTGTTTATTTTTGGAAACCGGACGGGACGAGCTGGGGTAAAATTCCGATCGGAAAAAGCGCAGTCAATGATCTCGCGTTCAGCCCCGGCGGCGACGCCCTCGCCGCCGCCAGCAACGGAAGCACGGTCCGAATCTTTCGCTCGGCCGGTCCGCTCAATTTGTCCATCATCAAAGCGACCGCGTTCGAGCTGCACGCCGATTCCATCACCGACGTGGAATGGAGTCACGGCGGCGAACGAATCGCCTCCGCCAGCGCCGATCGCACCGTCCGCGTGTTCGATTCCCATTCGCTGGCGCAAAAGTATTTCACCAGCCCGCCCTTGCCCGGGATCATCACCTCGGTCGAGTTTCATCGTGGCGACAATCTAGTCGTCAGCGGCTGCGACGATGGCGGAGTGCGCCTGCACACAATCGATCAGCCGGCCGTGCAATTACTCGGGAAATTCGATGCGCCCGCGCGCCGCCCGGAGTTCAGCCCGGATGGGAAGCTTGTGATTGCCGCGAGCGGCGATAAAACCGCGCGAGTCTGGACGATTAACGAACCGCACGAGGTGGTGAATATCCAACATCCGGCCCCGGTCACGCAGGCGACCTTCCGGCACGGGAGCGATCCGGTCGGCTACACCTTTGTCACCTGTGCCACGAACGGCGAAGTGCGCTCCGTGCATATCATTCCGGGCCCGGGCGATTCCACCAGCCCGGAGATCGAGCTGCTGGAGCCGCGCCATCCCGGAGCCGTACTTTCGGCCGCCTGGAGCCCAGATGATCGCTGGCTCGCCACCGTCGGCGGTGGAGAGGTACTCATTTGGAATTTGCAAGGGGCGCATCCCGTGGCCCGCCTTCGCCTCACCATGCTGCACGCCGCCACTTCCCGCGCCGTGTTTTCTCCCGATTCCAAACTGCTCGTGACCTACGGCGGCGACGAGTTCGCGCTGGTCTGGGATCTGACCAAGCTGAAACAGCAGTGAGCCGGAGCAGATCGGAAATTGCAGGTCACCTCACATTGGATGGGCGCGGCCGCCCGAGTAGCTGGAGCCTTCCGTTCGCGAGACGGAAGAATGCTCGCCTTCCCGATTGATCACACCCAGCGGGTCTCTAGCGAAGCTCGCCTCAGATCGCCGCCAGAGCCGCGTCCACGTGCGGAAAGATCACGAAAAACTCCGCGACCCGCGCCGTTTCCAGAATCGAGCAAACGTCCTCCTGCACATTGGCCAGCATCAATCTGCCACCGTACGACTCCACTTGCTGCGCGCCCCTGATCAGAACGGCCAATCCCGAACTATCGATGTAGTTTACGGCCGAGAGGTCCACCACCACGCGCACCGGCTGGCTTTCCAGGATGGCACCGAGCGCGGACGCCACCTGCGGCGAAACGTGGAGATCGATCGGGCCTTCCAGCGTCAGGACATTGGACGGTTCAGGCAAGGTCATGCCGATTTTCATAGCAGATCGTGTGCGCGCGGGGCGTCCCGAGAGTTAAAAAAATGGTCGGCGCAGACCCATTGCCTCGATTCGGTAATCTACGGCCCTCAATTCATCCGCCCGGCGGAATAGGCACGCTACTAGCTTAAAAGAAGTCCAGGTGCTGGTGGCCTGATAAACCCTCATGCGCATCGCTCCGGATTTTCAGCCTGGCACCCAACCGGCCCCAAGACCAAATGACGAAAAACCCATCCGAGTTCCCTTCCGTGAAAACGCTCCTGCGCCGCCGCAAACTGAGCTGGCTGCGGGCGCGGAACATTCTGCGCTCGTCGCCTTGGCGACCAATGACGCGGTTCGGGATTGGGATGTGAAAGCCGGCACGCTCTCGTGGCCGCAGGGTCTCGATACGCTCCTCGGTTACAAGCCCGGCGCCGCCACAGCCGACCTCGGTTTTTGGCAACGCCGCATCCACCCCGACGATCGCGCCCGCACCGCGCAAAGCATTCGCGAAGCGCTCGCGGGCGCCCGACTCTGGAGCGGCGAATACCGTTTCCGGCACGCCAACGATCGCTACGTCAATCTGCTCGAACGCGCGGTCATCGAGCGCGATGAAGATGGCAAAGCCATCCGCTTTGTCGGCTCGCTCATGGACATCACGGCGCGAATCCAGTTGCGCGATCAACTCGTCCGCTCGCAGAAGATGGACGCGTTCGGCCAGCTCGCTGGCGGGGTGGCCCACGACTTCAATAACTTCCTCACCACCATTCTCGGCTACAGCGATCTGCTCCTGAGCGAGGTCAAAGGCAAGACCGCGCAACACATCGCCGAGATTCGCGCCGCCGCGAAACGCGCCAGCGCTCTCACCGGCCAGCTTCTCGCCTTCAGCCGACGGCATCCGCTGGAGAACCGGGTCGTGGAAGTAAACAGCCTCATCGGCAACATGGAGCGAACGCTCTTGCGCCTCTTGGGTGACAACATTTCCGTCGAATGCCACCTGCAGCGTTCGAAAGAGCCCGCGCACATCAAAGTCGATCCGCATGAGCTCACGCAGATCGTCGTGAACCTCGCGGTCAACGCGCGCGACGCCATGCCCGAGGGCGGCCGGCTCACTCTCGCCACCGGCACTTTTCGCGTGAGCGGAAAACAACCCGCCGGTTGCGGCGAAAAATTACCGCCCGGCGAATACGCGCTCATCAACGTAACCGACAACGGCACCGGCATGTCCGATGAAGTGAAGTCGCATCTTTTCGAACCCTTCTTCACCACCAAAGACGACGGCCACAGCAGCGGCCTTGGGCTTGCCACCTCCTACGGCATCGTGCGGCAAAGCGGCGGCCATATCTGCATCGAGAGCCAGCTCGGCAAAGGCACGATGGTCAGCCTCTATTTCCCGAAAGTCCCAGCTCCGCCCGCGCCGACCTACACCAAACCCGGCCTTTCCAAATCGCCCACCGGCACCGAAACCATCCTTGTCCTCGAAGACGACATCAGCGTCCGCCACATTTCCATCCGCGTCCTACGCGCGCTCGGCTACGAAGTGCTGGAAGCCGCCAATGGCGAAGACGCGCAACGCCTCATCGCGCTCGAACAGGAAAAGACGATCGACCTCCTCCTCACTGACATGATGATGCCGCTGATGAGCGGCCAGGACTTCGCCGCCTGGCTGCATCAGTCCAGTCCCGCCACGAAAGTCGTTTTCGTCTCCGGTTATCTCGAAGCCGGACACCTGCCCACAAACCGGCGCGCTGAAGGAGTGTTTTTCCTGCCCAAGCCTTTCGATCCGGATCAACTCGCCACGACCGTGCGCGAGGCGCTCGATACCAGTATTTCGTAACCGTGCTCCGGATCGCGCTCCTGCCCGCACTGGAGCCGGATCTACTGCAAGCTCGACAACTTGCAGCGCACCGGAAGTTTAAAAGAACGCGGTGCCGCCAACGCGTCCAAGCAGTTGTCCGACGACAATTGGACGAGCTGAAAAGCAAAAAAGTGGTCCTCAGCCGGGTGGTCGAACGCGGTCTCGTCGCCGACGGGCGGGTCGGCCGTTCCACCGCCGTCGTGATCGATCGGCCCGGCGGTTTGGCCGATCTCACTTCGCAGAGCGCCGGCCAGCGGCGAGAGCATCAAGCAGGTGGTACACGCGCCTTCGCCGGTTCCGATGTTTCCGCTATGCATGTCCTCTGCACAGTCGAACCCCGCAATCACGAACATCTCGCCGAATTGCGCGAACGCCTGAAAGCGCACGGCGTGCGGACCTTCGACTTTTAGCCGCAGGTGAGCTTCGTGTTTTTTCACTTCCGGCTTGCTATCAAGCAGCTTTCCTCAGTACGACCCACCAACAGACCTATTAGCGACGTCCACCGCGTCATTTAAGCCTCGCACTGAAATGAGGAGAGAAACGGAACGAAATGAAAGGAGCCCAAAGGCTGCTTGCAATCGGTGCTGTAGTTTTTTTGCATCGAGGCAAAAGCGGCGACATTCGTGGTAAACTCCACCGCGGAGACGCCGGACGTTGCGCCTGGCGACGGTACCTGTGCGGACGGCGAGGGCGCTTGTTCGCTGCGCGCGGCGATTACAAAGTCTAACGCCCTGGCGGGTGCGGATGTAGTTACGATCATTCAGGCCGGTACGACAGTACAAAGCGCGACGGAGCGAGTTATTCATTGTCTCGGGGGCGCTACGCTTATCCTTAATGATCTCACGGTTCGTAACGGAAACTCGATCAGCGGTAGCTCCGGCGGCGACGGGACTACTTAGCCGGAATCACAATGCCGGCACGTGCGACGCTTAGAACTTTTTGTTCAGGCTGACGTAGTAATAGCGATTCCGGATGCTGTAGAGCGACGTGTCGTAGTTATCGTTGAACGCGCCGAGCACGGTGGGCGGATTACGGTCGAAGGCGTTGTTAACGCCGGCCGTGATGCGGGTTCGATCGAATAAGCGACGGCAGAGGCCCCGCGTCTCGATCTGTGAAGCTGTGTCTTTTCCCGCGCCCACCTCCGCGGTTTTCCTGTGCACGCCGAACTCATAGCTGAGCTGCATATCAAGCGTGATGTAATCCGAAACGCGCCGATAAATGTCGAACTGCGGATTGGTAGAGCCGCCACCGACCTGTCTCGCGCCGAGCAGCGCGGTGGAATCGTCATTGAAAGAGCTAATGTAGTTCGTGGTGGCAACGAAACCAATACCTTTCCATTGCCATTCGCCACGAAGAAATCCTTTGTGATAAGGAATGGCGCCAGGCGCCAGCGGCAAGCGAAAGAGGCTGACGTCACCAAGAAAATTTGTGCTTCCGGCACCAACAAACGCTTCGGCCTTCCAAGTAAAGAAATAGTTGTAGCCCAGGGTAAAATTAACCGTGCCCAAAGTGTGCCATGGTAGCATATAATCAGCCGTGATATCTATCCCGTTGACCAGTCGCTTGCTCGCATTGAGCCCAATCGCGTCCGCGGAAATAATCTCACCTGTTTGCAGCCCGTTAGGGCCATCCCCGCGCTGGATTAACTGTGCGAACGGAGCATCGGGCCCGCCGCCCGCGTTACCGTTCGCCGAAACGATCACCTGCGCTGCGGTGAATGGATCGAGAATTACGTTAGTGGTATAAAGCTGATATAGATCGATCGTCGTCGTGAACCCTCGGAGAAACGTCGGCGTAAATACCAGCCCAGCAGTGTAGCTATCGGTCAACTCGGGTTTAAGGCTGGGATTCCCCCTAGCAAAAATGCCATTTACAGGCTGGACGATCCCGCGGACGAGCGGATCGGAGACGGTGAGGAAGTTCTGACTCGGGGGTGCGAAAAGGTCGTCCGGAGTGGGCGAGCGAAACGACTGGCCATAAGAAATGCGCACAGTCAAATCAGCAAAAGGTTGGTAGCGCAGGCTAACTCGTGGAGTGCCACCATTGTCGAAGCCTGCCTTCGTTCCAAACGAAAGGTCCTTGTCCTCAAACTGCTCGTGGCGATACGCCACGCTAATTTCAAGGGAGCGAGCACCGGGCACGTGCATTATCGAACTGATCAATGGAATGCTTAGCTCGGCGAAAACCGACGTAACCGCCTGCTGGGTTTTAAAAGCCACACCGGCATCCGCAATAAAGCCGATGGTATCGCCCGACAGCTCCACCGGGTCAGGTTTCTCGGTCGAGCGGCTTTGGCGATATTCGGCTCCGACGTTAAATTCGATGCCTCCCTGATACAGCTGCGGCGCCAGGTTGCCGTAAATTCGGCCATCGATAAGGTAGTCGCGAGAGTAGTTGTAGGTTTTGCCAAGATACGAGGAGCGCTGCACGGCCGCCAGGTTGTCATAGGAGGCTGTTTGGCCAGTCGGCACACCGTTAAGGTAAGTTGGCACTGTAGCCGCGAAAGGCGCGTTTTGGCCGATAAACGGATTGAAGTTACCGGCTATGATTTCTCGATAGATGCCCGCGCGGGTTGCATCCCCGCGATCGGTCCGCACCTGATCCGAATAGTCGTAGACCACGCCAGAATCATACCCGAGCAGGCTAAGAAAATCGTTGCCCTTCAGAGTGAACTTGCCCTTCACGCCGGCCACGTAACGGTAATAGTCAAAATCGTAATAGTCTCGGCGATTATTCAGCTCCTGTGCAAATCGGTAACGCACTGAATTCAGCGCGGCGCCAAACGGATTGAAGGGGCTGTTTCGTATGATAACCAACTGCGCCGCATTCGAGTTGTCGACGGAGCCGTCCTGGATGCCACGTGAATTTCGTCCGTTAAAGATCCCGAGGGAGACGTTAGCATAACGCACTTGCGGACTGGTTAATGGAGAGGGAGCCTGGCCGTTGTCTTGTTTAGTTTTCGCGTAAAGCAGATCACCATACAGTTGCAGGCCTCCGTCAAAAACGTTGTAAAGACCTGTGACATAGTATTGATACTTCGTCACCGCGGGAATCGCCGGCGTGAATGCGCGGAAGTTGAACCTGGCCGGGTCGGTTCCGTTGCCCGCTGCATCAAAGCTGCGGTACGAAGCCGGAGTTGGCGCGTTATTCATCAGGTCTTCTAGCACTAACTGGCCAAGACCGCGCACGTTTACACGTCCAGCGAAAGAAGGACTGTTCATGTTAAACCCGCCGAGCGGCCTCTGGTCGGCCGACGCTGCGATCTCGCGGTCACGCGAATAGAGATTCGCGCGATCGTAGTATTCCGCTGCCGCCGCGATCGCAACTTTCTCCGTAGCCACACCCCCGCGGATGTAGCCTTGAAGCACGCGGGCGTCGCCGTCGGTGGTGTTGCCATAGAGCAAATTAATCTCGGCGCCTTCGTAGGGTTCTTCACCTGGGCCATTGAGCAGAATCATGTTCACGACACCGGCGACCGCGTCGCTTCCGTAAATCGCTGAGGCGCCATCCTTCAACACTTCACTGCGGGACAAAGCCCCGATCGGAATGGCATTGACATTACTAAAGCTGAATGCGCGGCGCCCATTGATCAGGGTGAGTGTGTTTTCAGCCCCAAGACCTCGCAGGTTGATGAAGGCTGCGCCCGTGCCACCGAGGGAATCGTTTTCGCTGCGGGTATATCCGACAAACGATGGTAACTGACGTAATCCTTCCGCCAGAGTATTCGCGCCCTGCTTCCGCAACATATCGGCCGTATAGACGGTAACCGGGAGCGCCGACACAGTCTCCGCCGTCGGAATGTAGGAACCGGTTACTACAATGCGCTCCGTCTCGACCACGGCACCCGCTCGCGGCGCACCTGAAGCAGGAGCAGTAAAGGCATCCTGCGCGTGGGCAGATGCGCCAGCGACGAATGCAGCCAGGACATGAGTCGCTAAGAACGTGATTCGATTTTGGCGCACGCTACTGGCCGTTATTTGGCTTGAGTGAAGCCACCATCGCCTCAAAGCGTGGATCGCTGCGTAAATCATCCCATTTGGGGTTCAGCTTTAGGTCGCCATAGGAGGGGCCGCAAGGAATCGCGGCCACCTTTTGCAACTGCTCGATCGCCAGGTCGTATTCTCCCGTCCAGGCATAAACGAGGGCAAGGTTCGTTGCGAGATAAGGTCCGTCCTGTGCGTCTCGCTCGATCGGACGCATGGCAAGTGCCCGCTTCGCGTCGCGAATGGCTTCATCCTTTCGACCAGCTCCCGCTGCCAGACAGGCGAGAATGCTCATCTGCCCGGCAATGGCCTCGCTATCGCCCCATCGCGCAGACAATTCCTCATGCGCAGTTGCGAAACTATTGCGCGCGTTTGTCGCGCCATTTTCCATTCGATCAAACTGTGCGCTAAGCCACGGCTGAAGGTGCGGCGAAGGATCGAACGTTTTTCTGGCTTCATCCTCGAAATCGTCGGGCGCCGATGCGACTAGTTGCAGTCCGGCGCGATAATCTCGCCGGTACAAGGCCGCCGTTATCTGATGGCCTAGACACTCCCGTTTCTCAGAGTAAATCGAAGGTTTTGGGTTCCTCCGCAGTTCATCCAGAGTTCGCGCAAAGAACGCATCGGCGCCATCTGGATCTGCTTGCGCCAGACGCATTTCTCCCAGCTGTGTGTAGTATTCGGCTGCTCCAGCAAGAGCCTTGTCTAAGGCCGTACGCAAGCACTCTTCTGCTTCGCGGTATTTGCGCATGAATCCGAGCGTTTTGGCGGTCTCACGAGCGCACGGTACCGTGTCAGGATGATCTTCTTCATATTCGGCGAAGCGTCGAATCGAATCCGCCCACCTGCCGCGACGCCGATCGACAGATGCGATCCAGAAAGCGCCGCGAGTGATAGTCGGGTGCCATTTCTCCCAGTCCTGCGCACTCTTCTCGTAGTCCCGCAGGAAGTAAAAGTAATACGTAGACTGTGCTTCGTGCGACCGGCCTGCGTCAAATTGCAAAGTACGCCGAACGCTGTTGTCGAACGCCCACCTTCCAAGGCTGGCGCGGTAGGCCCACGCCCCTTTCTTGCCGCTCGACGTTCGCCATAAGTTGAATTCCACGAAGATCAGTTCGTCGTATGCATTGACACAATCCACGTTGTCGCAGTTAGGATCGAGCAGAGCTGCCTCCCTCAGGTAACGTTCGCTTAGAAGCCAGTCATCATAGGGGTTTTTCTTGTTATACCATGCCGCGCCGTCTGCTGCTGCGCCCTTCTTCTCCAAAGCTTCTGCTTTGTGCCCGACAAAAACAGGCGCGTCGAGTAGGCTCTTTTCAGCCGGAGTTATCGTGGCATGCAGGCGGTCTGCGATCGCTCCGGCGACGGCGCTCGGCACGTTCAATGACCGGGCCAGATCGCCGTCGTAGTG
>JBDUAH010000113.1:0-7506 GCA_040004745.1 Chthoniobacterales bacterium
CTTTTCGACCTAACGAATCAGTCACCTTTCCGTCCTCCAGAATCTGGAGAAGCAAATGCATCACATCCGGATGCGCTTTTTCGATTTCGTCGAAGAGCACTACCGAATACGGACGACGACGAACTGCTTCGGAAAGCTGCCCGCCCTCTTCGTAACCAACATATCCCGGAGGCGAACCGATCAACCGCGAGGCGGTAAACTTTTCCATGTACTCCGACATGTCGATTTGGATGAGCGCATCCGCGTCGCCGAACATGAACTCCGCCAAAGTGCGAGCGAGATATGTTTTACCGACCCCGGTCGGGCCCAGAAATACGAACGACCCAATCGGCCGCCGCGGATCTTTCAAATCTGCGCGCGAACGACGCAGCGCCTTGCTGATTGCAGTGACCGCTTCGTCCTGCCCGATGACGCGCTGTTTCATATCGCCTTCCATCGCGAGAAGCTTGGCGGTTTCCTTTTGCTCCATTTTCTGGAGCGGAACGCCGGTCATCTTCGAGATGATATTCATCATGTCGTCGGCACTAACGAGCACTTCCTTTTCCTCCCGCTCTTCGCGCCAAGCCGCCAGGATGCTTTCGAGGCGATCCTTCGTCTGCTTTTCTTTATCACGAAGCGAAGCCGCCTTTTCGAAATCCTGCGCCTTGATCGCGCCTTCTTTTTCGAGGCGAATCTCTTCGATCTCACGCTCGATTTCCTTCACGTCCGGTGGACGGGTCATGGCATTGATCCGCGCCCGCGCGCCCGCTTCGTCCATGACGTCGATCGCCTTATCCGGCAAAAATCGGCCGGAGATGTAGCGGTCGGAAAGTTTCACCGCCAACTCGAGCGCTTCATCAGTCAGCTTCGCTTTATGATGCGCCTCGTATTTTGGTCGCAGACCCTTGAGAATCTGGATCGCCTCATCCACCGTCGGCGCTTCCACTTTCACAGTCTGGAAACGGCGCTCCAAGGCCGCGTCCTTCTCGATGTACTTGCGATATTCGTTCAGCGTAGTGGCGCCGATGCATTGCAATTCACCACGGCTCAGAGCGGGCTTGATGATATTGGATGCGTCCATCGCACCTTCCGCAGAACCGGCACCGACGATCGTGTGCAGCTCATCGATAAAGAGAAGCACGTTCTTGGACCGGCGAATCTCATCCATCACCGCCTTAATACGCTCTTCAAACTGGCCGCGATATTTTGTCCCGGCGACCATGAGCGCGAGATCGAGCGTGATGACTTTTTTGTCGCGCAATAGCTCCGGCACATTTCCGCTCGCGATCTCCTGCGCCAAGCCTTCCGCGATAGCGGTCTTTCCCACGCCCGCTTCACCGAGTAAAACGGGATTGTTTTTCGTCCGGCGGCAAAGCACTTGAATCACGCGCTCGATTTCATTATGCCGCCCGATGACGGGATCGAGTTCGCCCTTCTTCGCCAGCTCTGTCAGGTCGCGTCCGAACGCGCGCAACGCAGGTGTCTTTACGTCCTTCTTGCCCCCCGACGTCACTTCACCGCTGCCCTCCTCTGATTCCGGCGGAGTAAAATTCGGATCGAGTTCCTTCAAAATTTCATTCCGCGTCCGCTCGATATCGACTTCAAGGCTCTTCAGAACCCGCGCGGCCACGCCTTCGCCTTCACGCAAAAGTCCGAGCAAAATGTGCTCGGTGCCGACGTAAGAATGATTAAGCGCCTTCGCTTCTTTGCCCGCCAAGGCCAGCACCTTCTTCACCCGCGGCGTGTAAGGAATGTTCCCGACCATCTTGGTTTCCGGGCCGGAACCGACCTGCTTCTCCACTTCCATCCGGACCGTCTCGAGATCCATCCCCATCTTCTGCAAAACGTTCACGGCCACGCCTTGCCCCAGTTTGATGAGGCCGAGCAAGAGATGCTCAGTCCCAACGTAATTGTGATTGAAGCGATCTGCTTCCTTGCGCGCAAGCGCTAGAACCTGTTGGGCTCTGGGAGTAAAATTATTCATTGGTAGGAGGCTCGGAAGTCGCACCGTTCCCCGACTCACGGGCCACTTTATTAATATCAGGTTTAGGGAACACCCGCAAACGGTCGCGGATGATTTGGGCGCGTAACTCGTCGCGTTCTTCGGCGTTTAACTTCTGCTGCGAACTCTTTTGTAAATGGGCTGGCTGCGTGTCGATGAAGAGTTCATCGATTGGTAAACGCCGATCCTCGGGAAACGCGCCCAGATCCACGCCGAGTTTGATGATCGAAAGTAAATTGAGCGCTTCTTTTGAACTCATGGCGTGAGCAAAGGTAAGCACGCCATACGCGCGCCCGATCTGATCCCAAAGCGTGTTCGACTTGCGCTGAATTAGTGTCTGCCGTGCATCGTGCTCCTTCTCGATGATCGTTTCAATCACGCGACTGAGTCGGCTGATGATCTCCTCTTCCTTTTCGCCCAGCGTCGTTTGATTGGAAATCTGGAAAAGGTTCCCCATCGCCTCCGTGCCTTCGCCATAAAGGCCGCGCACCGCGAGACCGATTTTGTTCACGGCCTGGATGACCTGATTGATCATGTCGCTCAGAACGAGCCCGGGAAGATGCAGCATCGCGGAAGCGCGCATTCCGGTGCCGACATTGGTCGGGCAGGCGGTCAGATAACCAAGCTTCGCATCGTAAGCGAAATCCAGTTTCCCTTCCAAAGTGCTGTCCACTTTATCGACTAATTTGAAAGCGTTCTTCAACTGCAGCCCCGAGCGAATCGACTGCATCCGCAGATGATCCTCTTCGTTCACCATGATGCTGAGAGTCTGCCGGCGATTCATCACCACCGCGCTGCCCACGCTCTTCGCCGCCTGCTCGCGGCTAATGAGGTGACGCTCCACTAAGACCTGCTTTTCCAGCGCCGAAAGATCCTGCAGCAATTCCGAAAACGAATCCTGCATTTCCGGCAGCTCCTCCACCCGCGGCTTGATCAATTCGAGCACCTGCGTGCGCTCGGCCTTCTTCGCCCAGCCAGGAAAAGCGTGATGGCGAAGATTCCGCGCCAGCCGCACGCGGCTGCTAATCACGATCTGATGGTGCGGGCCATCGCCGCGCAACCATTCGCCGCCGCTGGCCAGAACGTTGGAAAATTTCATCGTTGGTCCGCCTGTTGCGTTTCGAGTTGTTTGATCTGATCACGCAGCGACGCGGCCGATTCGTAATTCTCGTCCGCCACCGCCTTCTGCAAATTCTCCGTCAGCGACCGCATCCGGTCGCTCAATTCGATCTCTCGATGCGCGCGCTGCGGTAATTTGCCGACATGTTCTGTCCCTTTGTGCATCGCCTTTAGCAGGCTGCCCAATCCCTCCGCGAACGTTATGTAGCAGGCGCTGCACCCCAGCCGGCCCGTTTTTTTGAAATCCGTCTGGGTGAATCCGCAGATCGCGCATTTCTCGGTCGGTGTCCCCTTTTCGATTTCTTCCGCTGCGCCAATCCCGAGCAGCAAATCCGCAAGCGCAAACCCGGTTGGATCCTGAACGCCCTTCTCCTTCGAGCAGGCGTCGCAGAGGTTCACCTTCTGCATCTTCCCTTCGAGGATTTGCGTCAGGAAAACCGTCGCATCATTGCACTTGCAAACGTCGCACAACATCTCAGTAATTTAGACCTTTCCGAGCCGGAAATATTTCAACGGCTCTTGATCAACCCCTGCGCCGGTAAGCATTCCCACGCGTCAGGAATAGATCGGCGTCCCCTCCGCGCGAGTCAGCTCGCGGAAGCGCTTGATCATGCGCCCGCTCAACTCGCCCGGTTTGCCGGTTCCGATGACTCGCCCGTCGGCCTTGATCACTGGAATGACCTCCGCCGCCGTGCCCGTTAGGAAACATTCATCCGCCACGAAGACATCGTGCCGCGAAATATCCGTCTCGGTGATTTTGATTCCCAGCTCGGCCGAAATTTCAAAAACGACGGCGCGCGTAATCCCACGCAAAGCGCCAGCGCTGATCGGCGGAGTAAAGATCTGCCCCTTCTTAATAATGAAGACATTGTCGGCTGTGCATTCGGCCACATTGCCTGCGTCGTTTAACATCAACGCCTCATCCGCGCCGGAAAGATTCGCCTCGATCCGCGCCATTACGTTGTTGAGATAATTAAGCGACTTCACCGCCGGATTCAGCGTCGCCGCACCAGCGCGCCGCGTCGGGCAGGTCACGATCGTTAGACCGCTGCGATAAACTTCCTCGGGATAGAGCGCGATCGTTGCCGCGATGATGATCACGGTCGGCTTTTTACATCCAACCGGATTTAATCCCAGATTCCCCACGCCCCGCGTCACGATCTGACGAATATAACCGTCGCGCAGACCGTTCTTCCGAATCGTTTCCAGAAGGGCTTCCGTCATCGCCTCCTTGCTCATCGGGATCTCGAGACAAATCGAGCGCGCCGAATCCCACAGGCGATCGTGGTGCTCTTCCAGTCGGAAAACGCGACCGTTGTAGAACCGAATGCCTTCAAAAATCCCATCGCCGTAAAGCAAACCGTGATCGAACACGGAAACCTTAGCCTCGCTCTCCGGCAGAAATTTTCCATCGACGTAAATCGTCAACGGTTTCTTGGCCGTGCTCGAAGCGCTTGAGTTCGACGATTCATTCGCCGGCTTCACCGAGTCTTTCGCCGCTGGCGCGCGCATTTCGGGTTCATCGATCACCATCGTATCGGCATCACTCGTTTTTGTAGGCACGCAAAAAGGTCCGACCGTTCGCGAGCCAATTCAAGGGTAAATGACGACTGCGCAGGTGCGCGTGGAACGATTGGAACGCACTCAGCCCAGTGCGCCATCCACGATCCGCAGCTCACGATCACCGCGCGCGGCCAATCGGCTGTCATGCGTCACGACCATGAGCGTCTTTTTCCGATCACGCGCCAGATTGAGCAGCAGATCGATAATGGTATCGCCCGTCTTCGAATCGAGATTCCCCGTCGGCTCGTCCGCGAAAATGATGTCGGGATCGTTCGTTAGGGCGCGCGCGATCGCCACCCGCTGTTGTTCGCCTCCGGAAAGTTCTGCCGGCAAATGCTGCATCCGCTCCGCCAAGCCCACATCGCGCAAACTCGCTTCCGCCGCGCCAAGATCCGGTCGACCGCCGATCCTCGCTGGCAGCGTCACATTTTCCAGCGCGGTCAGCTCCGGCAACAAAAAATAGCCTTGGAAAACAAAGCCCATCTTTTCGTTCCGCAGTTTCGACTGCGCGGACGCGCTGCCTTGATAGAGCCGCTGCCCTTCGAATTCGACCGTGCCGCCTTCCGGTCTTTCCAAACCGGCCAGGGTGTAGAGCAACGTCGTTTTACCAGCGCCGGATGCGCCAACCAAAAACACCGCTTCGCCGTGCTGCACCTCCATGGAAATCCCACGCAGCACCTCGATGCGGCGGGATCCGATGCGGAACGATCGTTGCAGATCGCGAGCGACAAGCTGCGCGGTGGCCATGGCCGCAGCATTCGCTCACTCCCCTCGCCTGCGCAATTCGCCGGCCCGAAAAACAAAAACCGCGCGAGGATCGCTCCCCGCGCGGTTGGTGTTTTCGTCTCTGTTTGTTTTACGTCAGGCCGAGCGCGGCCAGCGTCGGCCCGTCAATCGCACGAGTGACATAGAGCCCACGGTCACGTTGATAACGCTCCAAGGCGCGGCGTGTCATCGGACCAATCAGTCCGTCGATCGAGCCCCGGTAATAGCCTTCGCGCCGCAATTCCTGCTGCACGTTTACGATCACCTGGCTGGGATCAAGCGAATTGTAGCCGTAGATCGGCTCATCGAAGCGGTAGGTCGAATACGCCGAATCATACCCGTAGGCCGGATACCAATAGCCGCGGTCGAAGTAATAATAGCCCCCGGCGAAGAGCGAGAAGCGATTGTAGTGATTCCGATACCAGCTGCGATCGCGTCGAACGCCGCGGTGATGATTGCGCCGAGCCTCGCTGTAATTCCACGAGTAGTTGGCAGGGCCGCGGCGGGTGACGGTGACGTTTCGGTTTCGAGCTCCACGCCAATTTGAGCGGACCGACCTGTCCTGCGAAACGGCGGCCTGAACCTGAGCGCGTTGGCCCGAGTTCACGCGGTTCTGTGCCCGGACGCGTCCACGATCGGCATTGCGCTCGAACTTCGCTTCATGTCTGGCAATCTTCGCTTCTCGCTTGCCACGCTTCCTGCCGTGCTTGTCGTTATCCTTTGCCTCCACCGCCAACGCAGAAGCGAGGCCGAGACAGATGGCTAATGTTAGAATTCTTTTCATGTTATCCTTTCGTTAGAGGTTTCGTTTTCCCAATTTAAATCATTCCAACCCGAGTGCGCCGAGCGTGTCTTGGTCGATCTCTCCGGTTGCCTGGAGTCCATTGTCCTGTTGGTATGCCACCAGCGCTTCACGCGTGGCAGGCCCGAAGTCTCCGTCGACCGAGCCCGGGTCGTAGCCGAGACGCTGCAATTCCGCCTGGACCCGGGCAATCACTTCGCCGGGCTCGAGGTCGTTGTAGCCGTAAATCGGCGCGTCATATACGTAGCTGGAAAAGTACGGGTCGTAGCCATAGGCGGGGTACCAATAGCCGGCATTCCAGTAGTAGTAGCCGCCGCCGAAGAGCGCGAAGCGGGAGTAGTGACTCCTCCACCAGCTCCGATTCCGGCGGCTCCGGTCCCAATCGCCATGCCGACCGCCGCGATAGGCGCTAACGCTCTGTCGGTCGCCGCCACCGCGATTCCGCCGCGCGTTGCCTTGGCGATTCTGATTCTCGCGGAAATTGCCGGTGGTGGCGTTGAATTCCGACGCGCGATTACCGCGGTTGAAATTGCGGGAAGGTCTGGAGCCATCGCGATTTCCGTAGCGCGCCCGATTGATATTGCCGTCAGGAGTATAACTCGGCTGCACCGCCGAAGAAGTCGGTTGAATGGCCCGACGGCGCCCCACAGCCGAACGAAAGGCCGACTGGCCCACATTTCCGCGCGCACTTTGCACGACGCCTGGATTAGCGTTGCGCTGACGCGCCAGGTTCTGGACGTTCCCACGCTGATGTCGCTGGGGATTCGCGCGGGCTCGGTTAACCACGCCGTTTCGTGGCACTTCTTTTACCGCAGCGTCGGAATTTTGGCCGCAGACGACCGGCGTAATTGCGATAGAAGCAAGCAGGGTGAAGAGAGGGATACATTTCATGGTTGTAATAGGTTTAGACCCCAGAGGGTTCGCTTTATTCAACCACGCTGCGCGACAGACGACTCGGTCGGTTCTGCAATTTCTTGGGGACCGGCCCTGAAGCCGAGCGAATGAGCGCAAACCCTGCCCCCACTGCATCTGGTGGTCGGCGACGTAATCGAGCCGATATCTGGTAGAATTCTTCTTGCCTTTGTGGATCCTTCAGCTGTTAAGTGAATCATTGGCCAACCGGCCGACATAGCATGCACCTCCAATCGCTCGAACTCATCGGGTTCAAATCGTTCGCCGATAAAACCACCTTCAATTTCAGCGAGGGCGTCACTGCCGTCGTCGGTCCAAACGGCTGTGGCAAATCCAACGTCCTCGACGCCGTCCGCTGGGTCCT